>JAFUBE010000951.1 GCA_017460365.1 Eggerthellaceae bacterium | reverse complement strand
CTGGCAGTAAGTGGGGTAGCGGGGACGCCGTTTCGGGTCTGGCGGCGAGCGGGGCGGTCCGCTGCGGGATGCGGGGCGAATGTGACGGATCGTGTCTGACGGGAAGTGTCACGGCGGTGAAGTTTTCGCGTAGGAGCGGAAAGTGCGCTACCATGTACGAGTTTCTAATCACACATGCTTGCGTGACTCGTGCCGCGAGTGGCCACCGGAAAAGGCTGCGGTAACGGGGGCGATCGCAAGCAGAGGACTAACGAATGGAGTGAATATGACGAAAGTCAGCATCCAAACGCTGCTCGAAGCCGGCGCGCATTTCGGGCACCAAACCCGCCGTTGGAACCCCAAGATGGCGCCGTATATCTTCGGCAGCCGAGGCGACATCTACATCCTCGACCTCAAGCAGACGCTCGTCGGCATGGACCAGGCTTACTCGTTCGTGCGCGAGCTCGCTCGCAAGGGCGGCACGATTCTGTTCGTCGGCACGAAGAAGCAGGCGCAGGAGGCCGTGTCCGAGGCTGCCAACAAGTGCGGAATGCCCTATGTGAACGCCCGCTGGCTCGGCGGCATGATGACCAACTTCGTCACCATCCGCACGCGCGTCAAGCGCATGGAAGAGCTCGAGGCCATGCAGGCCGACGGCCGTATGGACCTGCTGCCCAAGAAGGAGCAGATTCTGCTCGGCAAGGAGCTCGCCAAGCTGCAGACCAACCTCAACGGCATCCGCAACATGACGCGCACTCCCGATGCGGTCTTCGTGATCGACACGAACCGTGAGGAAATCGCCATCCGCGAGGCCAAGCGTCTAGACATCCCCGTGGTCGGCACGCTCGACACGAATTGCGACCCCGACGACGTCGAGTACGGCATTCCGGCCAACGACGACGCCATCCGCTCGGTCAAGCTGCTCGCCGATTTCATCGCCGATGCCGTCATCGCCGGCGTGGGCGTGCCGGTGACCGCCGCCGAGATGACCGGCGAGGAAGCGCAGCCCGTCGTCGAGCAGCCCGTCGAGGCCGCGGCCGCTCCCGAAGCTGCTGCGCCCGAGGCCGCCGCACCCGAGGCTGCCCCGGCTGTGGAATAATCAACGTTATCAACCCCTTGGGAAAGGATCACCAACATGGCAATCACTGCTGCACAGGTAAAAGAACTCCGCGAGATGACCGGCGCGGGCATGATGGAGTGCAAAAAAGCGCTGACCGAAGCCGACGCCAACATGGACAAGGCCGTCGACCTGCTGCGCGAGTGGGGCGTCGCGAAGGTCGCCAAGAAGGCCGGCCGCGCCACCAACGAGGGCACCGTTATGGCGCTCGTGTCCGAGGACGGCAAGCAGGGCGCCGTTGTCGAGCTGACCTGCGAGACCGACTCCGTCGGCATGAACGAGAAGTTCAAGGGCTATGCCGAGAACATTGCCAAGATCGTGCTCGCCAAGAAGTACAGCGATGTTGAAGCTGCCAAGGCCGACGAGGAAATCGCCGCCCTCATCACCGACTGCGTGCATGTGATGGGCGAAAACACGCAGCTCGCCCGCGTTGCGTTCGTCGAGGGCACCGGCGTGTGCTCCTACATCCACATGGGCGGCAAGATCGGCGTGCTCATGCTGTTCGAAGTCGAGGGCATCGACCCCACTACGGCCGAGTTTGTGGCGTACGGCCGCGATGTGGCGATGCAGGTTGCCGCGATGAGCCCGGTCGCTCCGAACCGCGAGGCCGTGCCGGCCGACGTGGTCGCCAAGGAGATGGAAATCTACAAGGCCCAGGCTGCGGCATCCGGCAAGCCCGAGAACATCCAGGAGAAGATCGCCACCGGCCGCCTGGAGAAGTACTACGCCGAGAACTGCCTGACCGAGCAGGCTTTCGTCAAGGATGGCGATCTGACCATCCAGACCTACACCGACAAGGTGGCCAAGGAACTCGGCGGTTCCATCAAGGTCGTCGATTTCGTGCGCTACGCGCTCGGTGAATAACGATCACCTCAATATCGCCCGTTTGCTGCGGCTCCTTCGGGGGCCGCAGTTTCACATGGGACATACGTGAGTCGAATCGGCGCTCTATGCCCAACACGGCGGCTATATACGCTACAATAGCTAGACAATTAGCAGGTTCTTCCGAAGGGGAGCGATGGACCTCAGCCTCATGGCCATTCTTTCGCAAGTCGCGGCTTATCCCGCGCTGGCCATCATTATCGTGCTCGTCATCATTGTCACGCTTGTCTCGGGGGCGACCGACGCCCCGAACGCGATAGCGACCGCCGTGTCGACACGTTGCCTCACGGTGACCCAAGCGCTCTGGTTAGCCGCCGTGTTCAATTTCATCGGTCTCGTGGGCATGACCTATATTTCCACCGCAGTCGCCCACACCATGTTCAGCATGGTCGATTTCTCGGGCGACACGCATCAGGCGCTCATGGCGCTCATGGCCGCTATGATCGGCGCCATTCTCTGGGGCGTCTTCTGCTGGTGGCGCGGCATTCCTGCGTCTAAATCGCATTCGCTCATCGCCGGCATCACCGGCGGCGCCATCGCGATGAACGGGTTGAGCGGCGTCATCGTCGGCGAATGGATGAAGGTCATCTACGGCATGGTGTTCTCGCTCGTGGCGGGTTTCTTGCTCGGCTGGGCCATGGTGAAGCTCGTCGAAGTCGCGTTTTCACGCATCAATCGTCGCAGTTCCCGCGGCGTGTTCGTGGTCGTGCAAGACATCTGCGCCATCGCGCTTTCGTTCCTCCATGGGGCGCAGGACGGCCAGAAATTCATGTCGATCGCGGTGCTGGGCATCGCGCTCGCGTTCGGTATCGAGGAACCGAACAGTGCGGGTTTCCCGCTCTGGCTCATGATCACGTGCTCGGTGGCCATCTCGGTCGGCACGTTCCTCGGTGGCAAGCGCATCATCAAGTCGGTCGCTATGGACATGGTGAAGCTCGAGAAGTACCAGGGGGTCGCCGCCTCGATAAGCACGGTGGTCACCCTGTTCGTCTCCTCGATGACGGGTATGCCGGTTTCCACCTCGCATTGCTCGACGTCGGCCATCATGGGCGTCGGCGCGTCGAAGAGCGTACGCAAGGTGAATTGGGACATCGCGAAGGGCATGGTGTCCGCCTGGGTCCTCACGTTCCCGGCGTGCGGCTTAATCGGTTTCCTGCTGGCGAAGGTGTTCATGCTCTTCTAGGCACAACGATTGGGATTATTAGGTAGATATCCAATCCGCATCCACATACCACTTGACTGAGGAAAAGCCCATTCACATGGGCTTTTTCTTGCGTTGCCGCTTCCATCCCCCCCCTCGATGCGGGCCATAATATAGGTAGTGTGTTAGGTAGTGTTAGGGGGACGCATGGGGAAGTACTCCGTCCCGCCGGAGATCCGGGCGATGAGGCCGGAGGGGGCGATGGTGAAGGCCATCGCCGGCGGCTACTACGTCTACGGGTACACCACCGAGAAGCGCGGCGACGGCAGGTGGGGCAACAAGATGGGCGCTGCATCGGGAAGATCGACCCGGCCCGCGGGTTCGTCCCGAACTCGGGGTCGCTGCGCGACGAGGGGGTCTCGGCGCTCGACTTCGGGGAGTGGGCGGTCGCGCTGGCCAACTCGGGCGGGACGCTGGCGACGTTGAGGGAGTTCTTCTCGGCGCGCGACGCCGAGCGCATATACGCCGTCGCCGTCGTGCACTTCGTGCAGGGGTTCACCTACATGCGCGACGTCGCGTCGTTCTACGAGATGAGCGTGCTGCAGCTGCGGCTGCCGGGCCTCAGGCTCGGCTACGACGCGCTGTCGCGGCTCTACGAGGACCTCGGCCGCAGGCAGGGGCCCGTGCTCGCCTTCGAGCAGGCGCTCGTCGACCGCTGCTCGGGCCGGGTCGCCGTCGACGGCCACGTGGTGGGCTGCCGCTCGGAGGGGACGGGGCTGGCCGAGAAGGGCTACAGGTTCGGCAAGCTCGGCGAGGAGCAGGCCAACCTGCTCATGGCCTACGACGTGAACACGGGCGTCCCGCTGCTGTCGCGGTTCTACGAGGGCGGGGCGGCCGACAAGGTCTGCGTGCGCGACCTGCTCGGGCAGGCCGAGCTCAAGGACCCGCTGTTCCTGGTCGACCGCGGCTTCTACAGCGAGGAGAACCTGGGGCTGTTCACGTCGAACGGCTGCCAGTACGTCATCCCGCTGCCGAAGGGGCCGAGCGCCTACAAGGAGGCCGTGGCGGACATGGAGCTGCCGGGGCGCTTCGTGTACGAGCGCGGGCGCAAGTCGTCCGTGGTCGAGTTCAAGGAGCAGCGCGTGGCCGGCAGGCGGGTGCTCGTGTTCCGCGACGCCAACGAGGCGGCCGCCATGCAGGCGAACTACCTGCGCCACCTGCGCCGGGGCGACCGCGGCTCCACCCGGGAGGGCTTCGGCGCGGCCGCGCCGCTCATGGCGGTCACCGTGCTGCAGACGAGCCTGGAGGGCGAGCGCGCCGAGGAGGTCTACGGGCTGCACGAGAGGCGCTGGGCCGCCGAGACGTACTTCGACTACTTCAAGAACGGGCAGGACGCGCGCACGCTGTGCGTGCAGGACTACCATCAGGCGCAGGGCCTCGCGTTCGTGCTGCTCGTGAGCGGGCTGGTCCACCGCGAGGTGGCCGACGCGCTCGAGGCGTCGGGGCTCGGCATGTCGATGCCCGAGATGATCCTCGAGGCGCGCAAGGTCAAGGCCGCCAGGCGCCGCGGCGCGTGGGTCGCCTGCAACTGCAAGAAGAAGCGCATCGCGTTCTTCGAGAAGCTGAACACGCCGCTTGGGGTTCTGCCTAGGCCCTGACTCTACCTAGAAACCCGAATCATTGTGCTTAGACATGACACGTCCTTTCCCGATACGCCCTGCCAAGCATGCACAAACCTGTTCACCTTCGCATTGTGGGAAAGCTCCCCGCGCGTTCAAGGGGTTCTGCACGAACAGGCGTAGTTTTGCGTGAACGTGCATGGTTCTACGTTAACGTGCGTACTGTTTGCAGAAATCGGAGGTTCATCGCGCACAAGCACTGTGGGAAAATGGTGACGCGAGGCATGCCCGACAGATGCGAGAGGGCGGCCCCGCGCAGAAGCTTGGCGGTTCTTCATAGGCGCCATGGCCTACTATGCGCCAGCCGAACCGAGTTGATTGGGAGGAGGCGACCAGATGAGCGGCATAACAAGCGCCGACGAGCTCGATCGCTACATAAAGGTGACGAACCCGAGCGCATGGGCCGTGGTCCTCGCGGCGCTCCTGCTCGTCGGGGCTCTCGCCGTATGGGCGACCGTCGCCGTGGTGCCCGTCACCGTGAACACGACGGGTATCGTGCTGCAAGACCCTGACGCTGACGATTCTGTCGTCGTGTGTTGGGTCGACAAGAAGACGGCCGACCGAATCGGCGACTTCGGCGTGAAGGCGAGCATCGACGGTGCCGAGGCGAAGGAGGCGCGCATGAACCAGGCCCCCATGTCGGCCTCCGAGGTGGTGCAATTTCTGGGAAGCGACTTCTACGCGGATTCGATCAGCCTCGCAGACTGGAACTACCCCGTCGTCATAGAACCCAGCGGCGATGTGGGGGGCTCGGATTTCGCCATATCCACCGCACTGGGCTCGGCGCGCCTCGTGCCGGTTAGCCTCGTCGTGTCGGAGAAAAACCCCATAAGCATCGTGACGGGAAGGGGCTAGGAAACGCATGCCGCACAAGAGCGCACGCAACGTACCCGTCGTCATGCAGATGGAAGCTTCCGAAAGCGGCGCCGCCTGTCTGGCGATGGTCCTGGCCCATTACGGCCGCTGGGTCCCGCTCGAGGAGGCACGCGCCAAATGCGGCGTGAGCCGAGACGGCTCGAGGGCCGAGAAGATCATCGCGGCCGCGCGCTCGTACGGCATGCGGGCGACATCACGCGAATGCCCCGCTCCAGAAATACGGGAATCGGGGGAGTTCCCGTGCATCGTCTCCTGGAATGCTAAGCATTATGTGGTCCTGCGCGGGTTTGCGGGAAGCAGCGCGCTGCGGCACGACCCTGCGCGCGGGGCTGTGAAGGCGAGCGCGACCGAATTCGAGCGCTCGTACGGCGGCGCTGCGCTGGAGCTCGCCCCGACGGAGTCGTTCGAGCAGGGAGGAGAGCCGCCCTCGACCGTTGAGTTCGCGCGCAAGCGGTTGCGCGGCATGGGGAAGCCCATAGCGTTTGTCGCCCTCGCCATGTTCGTCGTGTCCATCGCTTCCCTCATGGCCGCGACCACATCTACGGCATTCATGGACTACGTGCTCACTGGCGAGGCGCCCCAGTGGCTTGGGCCCATCCTAGCGCTCCTTGCAGCTCTCGTGGTGGTTCAGTGCGCCGTGAACATCGCCAGCGCCCTGTTCCTCAACCGCATACGCGGCAAGTTCGCCGTGGTGGGCGCCTCCCAGTTCATGTGGCACCTCCTGCACTTGCCGGTCGGCTTTTACGAACAGCGCACGGTCGGCGATCTGCAACAGCGCCAGGAGGCCAACGAGACGATTGCCGCAACGCTCGTCGACAAGCTCGCACCGGCGACGTTCAACGTGGTGCTCGCCGTGCTGTACCTGGCGTTCATGTTGGGCTACAGCTGGAAGCTGACGCTGGTGGGGCTTGCGACGGTGGCCATCAACGTGACGGTCGCCGGATGGGCTTCGCGCGCCCGCGTGAACGTCACGCGCCAGCAAATGCGTGACCGGGCGTTGCTTTACTCGAACACCATGGCGGGCATCGAGTCCATAGAGACCATAAAGGCCTCAGGGGCCGAGGAGGGGTTCTTCGAGCGCTGGTCGGGGTACCAGGCGCTTGTGAGCGACGCCGGGGCACGGTTCAACAAGATAGACCTGTACTTCGGTGCAGTGCCCGAGTTCCTCAGCGCACTCGCGAACACGGCAGTGCTGCTCCTGGGAACCTTCCTCATCATGACCGGCGAGTTCACCGCAGGAATGCTGCTCGCCTTCCAGGGACTGCTCTCCGGCTTCATAGGGCCGGTCGACTCCATCGTCGGTCTCGGCCAGCAGGTCCAGGAGATGCGCACGTCGATGGAACGGGTCCAAGACGTGCTCGAGCACCCCACCGACCGCGACGATTATGCAAGCGAGAAAAGCCCTGAGCCTTCTAAGCTTTCGGGCGAGGTCGAGATCGACCGCGTGACGTTCGGGTACTCGCCGCTCGATCCGCCGCTCATAAAGGACTTCTCGCTGAAGCTGGTCCCGGGCTCTTGGGTCGCGCTCGTGGGGTCGTCGGGGTCGGGCAAATCGACCATCGCCAAGCTGGTGAGCGGCCTGTACGAACCATGGGAAGGCGAGATCCGCTTTGACGGGGCCCCGCGCGGCGAAATCGATCCCGGCCGCCTGAGCGGGTCGCTTTCCGTCGTCGACCAAGACGTCATGACCCTGCCGGACACGGTGGACGCGAACATCCGTCTGTGGGACGACACCATCGAGAACTTCGAAGTGATGCTCGCCGCGCGCGACGCGGGCATACACGACACCATCGTCGAGCGCACGGCGGGCTACCAGGAAATCATCGCCCCGCGCGGAAGGAACTTCTCGGGTGGACAGCTGCAGCGCCTCGAAATCGCGCGTGCGTTGGCGGCCGATCCCACCATCATCATCTTGGACGAGGCGACG
>JAFUBE010000950.1 GCA_017460365.1 Eggerthellaceae bacterium | reverse complement strand
TGTGACAGAACGTGTCTGACGGGAAATGTCACACCATGCCATGCGCCCCGTGCCACTCCTCCAAGACCCAGCCGCGCTCGCGCATCTCCATCGCGGCGTCGCGGCCGACGTAGCGCAGGTGCCACGGTTCGGCTGGAATACCGGTGACGTCTTCGCGGCCCTCGGGGTAGCGCACGATGAAGCCATGCTCCCAGCAGTTCTCGGTGAGCCAGGCCGCATGGGCGTCGTCGAGGGCCATGCCGCGCCCGAACTGGGCTATGTCCATGGCGAGCCCCGTCTGATGCTCGCTGCAGCCGGGGCGCGCCACGTAGCCGTTCGGACTATCCGCGAACAACCCCGCTTGGTAGTCGCTGTCGCGGAAGGCGCTCAGCACCATGAAGTCATCGAACCCCTCGCGTTCGGCCTGCTCGAACAGCCCGTTGGCGGCGTCGGCCGCGCACTCGGAGAGGCGCGTCGGGCGCGGATACAGCAGGTAATGGCGCGGTTGCACCTTCCACAGGTCCACGAGGTCGTCGGGCTGCCAATTCAGCGGCAGCGGGTGCGATTCGTTCACGAGCATGGTCGTTTCGTTCATTGGCATCTTCCTGAAAACTGGTGAGTAGCACGTCGAGCAATCGATGAAACGAGGATAACCGCGCTATGTGGCAAAAAGCCGTGACGTTTTGGAACGCCAGGTATGATATGTGTCGAAACGTGAACGTAGATGCGTATGATGGCAATGTATCCGAATCGTCATGACGGCGAAAGGGTGCGCTGTGGAATTTGAGGGTATGGGCGAGCGTGTTTATGGTGTCGAATGATCACCGGGAATTTATCCTAAACAATAGGACGCGGGTCAACCGTTATTTGAACAAAGCCTTGTGGATCTTCGTCATAACGGGGCCGGCAATAGCTTTGGGCGTGGCTGCGGGCATCTTTCCGCATACCGATTACGGCACCTGTTTGGGGATAAGCGTTTCTGTGGCGGTGTTGGCCGCCCTGCACTTCGTGCTGCTGAAGCGCCTTCCCCATGCGATGCTGACGAGCGTGTTTGCGCTCACGGCCCTCGACTTTCTCGTCGTTTACATGGCGTTCGGACATGTGAACATCGCACTGACATGGTTTCTCGTGCCTCTTCTGAGCATCCTGTTTTGCGATAGACGCCTCTACCTTTATGCGCTGATATCGAATTACCTCTTCGTCATCGTGGCGGAATACGGAACGGCGCAGTATTACGTGGATTTGGGCTCACCGTTCGAAACCGTGCAGTCGTATTTCCTCAATACGCTGGCTGGGTACACGATAGAAATGCTCTTCATGGCTATCGCCGGGTACATGATCGTGAAGCTGTCCTCGTCGTATTTTCTGGGGCTGTTCCGCCAGCAGGAAATTATCGAGAACCAGGAAAAGAGCGAGCGAAAGAGGATGAAGACCCTGGATTCGATGGTGGAGATTTACGACAACGCCAACCTGATAAGCTTCGTCGAAAGCACGGAGATGTCTTTGAGGGACCCAAACCAGGAAAAGCACGCCATCGACATGGGAGTCCAAACGCACACCCTTATGAATCAGCGCATAAAGGGGCGGGTCGTGCCGGAGCAGCTGGAATCGTTCCTCGAATTCACGAACATCACGACCGTGCAAGACAGGCTGAAGGGCAGAAAAATCATCAGCGCCGATTTCGTCGACGTGGTTTCGGGATGGTTCAGGGCCCAGTACATCACGGTGGAAGCGGCTTCCGATGGCAGGCCGAGCGTCGTCATCTACACGACGCGCAATGTCGACGACGAGAAAAGGCGCGAAGAACACCTGGTGAGGCTTACCATGACCGACGAGCTGACGCGGCTGCGCAATCGCAGGAGCCTGGAAGAGGATATGTCCGCGTTGAGGGCCGACGGGCTCGATGACGACCTGGTGATGTTCTGCATCGACGTAAACGGGTTGAAGAGGGTGAACGACACGAAGGGGCACGCGGCCGGCGACGAGCTGATAAAAGGCGCCGCCGACTGCCTGTTGCTGACGATCGGGCAAGTCGGGAACGCGTATCGAACCGGCGGCGACGAGTTCATGGCCATCGTGCACGACAAGGCGCCGGAAAGCATACGCGAGGCAATTTGGAAGAGGGCGTCCGCATGGCAAGGTGCTCATTCCGACAAGCTCTCTTTGGCCGTCGGCTACGCGTCGTATGCCGATCATCCCGATGCGACGGTTGACGATCTCGAGCACCTGGCAGATGCCGACATGTACGCCGAAAAGGAACGGTATTACCGGGAAACGGGAATCGACAGGCGCCGTAGGTGAGGCAGGAGACGGCGGTCAAATCGTAGGGGCGATTTCCCGATCGCCCCTACACGGAAGTGAATTAAATCGAGCCTCGGCTCTAGTAGGTCCAATCGTGGCCCTTAGAGTTATTCCAGGCGTGCTCGACCGCAATGTGGACTACGCGGTCGTGATCGCTCGTGAATTCCGCCCCGCATCTATCGCAGGTGTACACAGGAGGCTTGTAAGACGGATCGACTGTCGATTCCCACCCGCCAGAGATGAGCTCGAGCTGTTCGTCGGTAAGCTTGAGGCCGTGCTTTTTTACGTACGCCAAGGCTTCGTCAGGCGTTTCGCACCCCCTTGAGTTTCTCAATCTGTTCGGGGCTCAGTTCTTGGATACTCATAGCAGGTTCTTCCTTTCGGGTCGTGTACCCCACTTACTGCCAGACCCAAAGTGGGGCAGTTGGGTCTGAGGCGCATCTCCCCAGACGCGGATTAACAGAACGGCGTGTTGGTCCAGGAGTGGCCGCATTTGCTGCAAACGCACCGTTGCGCGCCCGGGTTGCCAAAAATCGAGCTCATGCTGACTTCGCGGCTGCCGCATCTCGGGCATTCAGGCACCGCGTCCTCGATGCTCCAGCCGCCTCCTGCAACGGCTTCCATCTCTTCGTCGGAGAGCTTGTAGCCTTCGCGCTTGGCAAGAGCCAAGACTTCTTCGGGCGATTTGCACGCTTTCGCTTTCTCGAGCAGCTCAGGGCCGATGTTGAGGTTTTCGAGATCCATGGGCGTGTCCTCGTATATTCTTTCTGCCACGGTTTTAGGGTGTGGCACCCACCACTTCCTACGCAGTGGCCGCGTTCTTTACCTTCGCTGGCGAATATGGGATAAAGGACGCGCAATGGGCGGAGGGCGCACGGCGTCTCCTGGAGT
>JAFUBE010000949.1 GCA_017460365.1 Eggerthellaceae bacterium | reverse complement strand
CCACGCATCTTCGGTTTCCAGCCCCGACTGGGTGCGAACGGTCTGGATGGTGTTGGTCACTTCCTCTTCGGAAATCGCGGTGCCGTTAACCGTGGCCGCCGTTCCGCCCGCTGAGCCGCCACCTTGGCAGGCAACCAGGCCGAACGAGCATGCTGCCACCACGCCAACCGTCGCGATGGCCTTGAAGAACTGGGGTTTGTTCATGTTTTGCTCCTCGTGCGAGATTTGACGCATGCCATTGTCGCATAGCGATTTTTCGCAGATAAGCCGCGCACAATATGGACACTTCCGCTTCACGAAGCGCGGAAATTTTGACATCCCGTTACCTTAAGGTGCAAAAGGGACGGGGTTAGCACGCCACAGATGTGACAGCACCCCAGGGGCGGCGTCACATCCATGTTGTAATCCCGGCATCGTGGATACGCGGTTACTTGCCTGCAGCGGCTTTCTTGCGATCGGTGGCGTTCAGCAGGCGCTTGCGCAGGCGGATGCTTTGCGGGGTAACTTCCACGAGCTCGTCATCCTCGATGAACTCGAGCGCCTCTTCCAGCGTGAAGGTGACCGGCGGCGTCAGCTGGATGGCCTTGTCGGCGTTGCTCGAGCGCTGGTTGCCCAGCTGCTTCGACTTCTCCACGTTCACGACCATGTCGCCTTCCTTGGCCGACTCGCCCACAATCATGCCCTCGTAGCAGTCCTCGCCGGGGCCGACGAACAGGCGGCCGCGTTCCTGCAGCGTGTCGAGCGCATAGGCAACCGATTTGCCGGTGCTCATGGAGATCATCATGCCGTTCTTGCGATGCGCCATCTCACCGCGGTAGGGACCGTATTCGCTGAAGTGGTGGAACATGGTGGCCTCGCCGCGTGTTGCGTTCAGCAGGCGCGTGCGCAGGCCCATGGTGCCGCGGGTGGGAATCTTGAACACGAGGTGGGTGTCCTCGCCGCGCTGGAACATGTCGGTCATCTCGCCGCCGGCGTTGCCAAACACTTCAATGGCCTTGCCCGCGTATTCGGAAGGAACGTCGACCGTGGCCTCCTCGATGGGTTCCAGCTTGTTGCCGGCTTCGTCGGTCTTGAACACCACCTGCGGGCGGCCCACCTGGAACTCGAAGCCTTCGCGGCGCATCGTTTCCATGAGCACCGACAGGTGCAGTACACCGCGGCCGGCCACTTCCATGCCGGTGCCGTCCTCGACGTCGGTGATGCGCATGGAAATGTTGCTTTCGGCTTCCTTCAGCAGGCGCTCGCGCAACTGCCGCGAACCCACGATTTCGCCCTCGCGCCCGACAAGCGGCGATGTTGACGCCTCGAACACGACGGCCATGGTGGGCTGTTCCACCTTAATCGGATCCAAGACCACCGGGTGATCGCGCGACGTGACCATGTCGCCGATATCGGCGTCGTCCACGCCCACGACGGCCACGATGTCGCCGGCGTAGACTTCCTTCTGCTCTTTCTGGCCCAGTTCTTCGAACGTGAACACCTACGTGATCTGCGTGTTGTAACGCGTGCCGTCGTTCTTCACCACAAGCACCTGCTCGGCCTTGTGGATGGTACCCGAATGCAGGCGCCCCACGCCGATGCGGCCGACGAAGCTCGAATGGTCGACCGTGCAAATCTGCAGCGCTATGGGGCCATCGGGCTGGCATTCGGGGGCGGGCACTTCCTTCAGGATGGTATCCAAAAGCGGCACCATGTTCATGTTG
>JAFUBE010000105.1 GCA_017460365.1 Eggerthellaceae bacterium | reverse complement strand
TGAGGCCCACACCTGCGTTCTGCAGGGCCGTCAGCTGCACGGCATCGGTGGCCAGCGGACGGCGCATGAACGGGAACGCGATAGCGAACGCCAGACGCTTCTCGCGGCGCACCGACACGATCCAGCGGCCCATGCGCTCGTCGAGCGCAGCCGCAGCCTCGGCGGTGAGCTCGAACGGCTCTTCGGCCTCGCCTGCAGCGTATGGCGCCACTATATCGCCGTCGGGAATGGCGTGCTTGCCCGCCGCAGTCGCCTTCGCAAGCGCAGCGGGGGAAGTGGTCGCCACCATGGCCGGCACGCCGACCGCGCGGATGGCGGCAGCGCTCGCGCCTATCTTGCGAGACGGGCCCGCAACTATGACGGCGATGTCGTCGCCGGTGTTGGGGCAGAACCCGGAATCGAGGTACGACACGGTCATGCGAACGGAGGGAAGCGTGGAAGCGAACGCGTTGCGCACATGCGCGACCAAGCCCGCAGGGGCTGCGTCGTCGATGTACACGCTAACCGATAGCGGCGTTTCATGTGCGGCTTCGATATCGGTTGCCTCGTCGAACAATGCCACCACGTCAATGGGAAGCTGCATACGTTGTCCTCCTTGAACGTTCCTTACCGTGCGCCCACACCGAACCCACAAGCCCCAACAGGGCGAAATTCACCACCATGAACGACGAACCGTAGCTCATGAACGGCAGCGGGATGCCGGTAATCGGCATGAGCCCGCACGTCATCCCTATGTTCTCGAGAATCTGGAACAACCACATGCCGATAACGCACATGACGATCAGAAGCCCGAACATGTCGGATGACGCGCTTGCAATCCTGAATCCAATTATAACGAGAGCTACGTAGAGCGCCAGCAACGTCATTACTCCGACAAAACCGAGTTCCTCGGCAAGCACGCAGAAGATGAAGTCGGTCGGGGCTTCGGGAAGGATGCCGAGCGCATGCTGGGAACCTTGCATGTAACCTTGCCCGGTCAGCCCGCCCGAGCCGATAGCGATCATCGCCTGCTGGAGGTTGTAGCCCTCATCGGACAAGTCGGCTGAATCCTGGTACAGGAACACGAGCAGGCGATCGCGCTGATACTGTTTCAGCAGCTTGTATTCGCCGGTCGAACCCTTGACGATCTCGTCGACGGCGAAAACTCCCGCGATGAGCGCAACGCCGACGGCCAACGTGATGAGCAAGAATTTCGGCCGCGCGCCGCCCACAACAAGCGCAACGGCGCCGATGAACAGGTACACCAGCCCCGTGCCCAGGTCGGGTTGGGTCATGATGCACGCAAACGGCACGAGCATGAGGCCGACGGCTTTCAGGTATTCGCGCACATCGTAGAGCTTGCCACCATAGCGCGCCATGATGGCGGCGTCGAGTAAGATGACCGTGATCTTGGCGAACTCGCCCGGCTGCAGCTGGGGAAGCGGCCCTATCTTCACCCACGAGGTGGCGCCCATGGTAGTGACGCCGATTACCGGCAGGTGCGGTGACAAAATGAGCACGATGTTCACGACGAGGAACAAAACGACGTAGTCGGACAGGCGCCGATAATCAAACGCCCAGATGAGCGCCATCACGACGGCGCCCACGGCGACGCCGACGAGCTGCTGGTTGAAGTTGTAATCGGCATCGGCGCTCACAGCCGAATACACCACGGCGAGCCCGTATGCGACCAGGAGCACGATCACGATGAGAAACGGTATGTTGATGGCCGGAAAACGGAACCTGCGCGAAGGCGACGGCGCTTCGCGGGGCGCATTCGCCGGCGGTATGTGAGACAACTCTGGCATCGTGGTCACCTCCTAGTCGGTCCTCGCGGCGCTTCCGAACGAAACCGCGACCGACCTGCCGCTCGACCCGGCAAGCGGATTCACCTCGGTGAGGTCGCCGCGCTCCGCCGCCACGCACGCGCCGAGCACGGTGGCACCCGGAGGACCTGCCGTGACCGCGCCGCCGCCACCCTGCTCGATGCAGCACGACACGACGTATTTCGGGTTTTTAAGCGGATAGTAGCACACGTACCAAGCCACGTCGCCTTTGCCCGCAACCTCGCCGGTGCCGGTCTTCGATCCGATGTCCTTCACGTCCACGCCGTATTCGGAAAGCGCCCAGGCGATCTTCGATTCGGAAAGAGAAACTTCGCCGAGCGCCTCGCGCACTATCTTGTAGTTTTTCTCGTCGACCTCGGGCTCGGACACCACTTCGGGCGTGAAGGTGACCGCCGTCTCTCCCGAGGTATTGCGCACTTCTTTCAGAAGGTGCGGTTTCATGAGCTTGCCCGTTGCGACCGCGCCGTAACCGACTGCGTTCTGAAGCGGCGTGATCAGCACGTCGCCCTGGCCGATGACCATGTTCGTGAGATCGCCACCGTGCCAGGCGCCCTCGGTGGGAACGTCGGCCCAGTGTTGCGCCTTCCATGCCGGCGTGGGGATGCGTCCCGTCTCCTCGCCCGATAAATCGATGCCCGTGCGCGAACCGAAGCCGAAACGCGCGATTTCCTCTTGCAACGCGGTATCGGAAATGGTGCCGCCTTGGGTCTTGCCCGCAAAGAAGAAATCCTTCGCGATTTCGTAGAACACGATATCGCAAGACACCACGATGCCGTTGTGCAAATTGATGTCGCCATGGCCCGACAGCAGCCAACAATTCTGCCAATCACCCGAATTGAAGCCATCCCACGAACCGCCGCACCCCCACGTGCGCTTGTCATCGGCAAACCCGTATTTCAGACCGGCTAGGCTGGTGAAAGCCTTGTAGGTGGAAGCAGCCGGAAACGTGCCCGAAATCGCACGGTTGAGCAGCGGATAGTACGATTCCTCGGTCGAATACAGATCCCACACGTCCTGCGAGATGCCGCCGGTGAACGTGGTTGGGTCGAACGTGGGATAGCTCGCCATGGCGATGATGCTTCCATCGGTCACGTCCATCGCCACGATGGCGCCGGTCGTGCCCTTGCCCTCGCCGATGTCGCCAGTTGGGGCGATGAGCTGCGCCCGCTCGGTTGCGGCGACGTACTGGACCGCCGACGTGATCGTGAGGTACACGTCGGTTCCGCGCGTGGGAGGCGTTTCGCTTTCCACCTCGACCACGCTGCCCTGCGAGTCGACGACCACGCGGCGCGTGCCGTGCTCGCCGGCCAGAATATTGTCGTAATAGGCTTCGATACCGCTCTTTCCGACCGTGTCGCCGAGCTCGACCGTGCGATTGTCGGGCACGGTGGCAAGCTCGTCCTCGGAAACCGGGCCCGTATAGCCGAGCACGTGGGCCGCGAGCGCCCCATACGGATACTCGCGCACGGTACGCTCCTGCACCGACACGCCCGAAAACGCATCGGAATGCTCGGCGAGGACCGCGGCATCGCGCTGCGAGGCATCGCTGGCCACGACGCGTTGGCTCTGCGCGCCCGAGCTCTGATCTTGAATGCGCATGCGCACGATGGGAAGCGGAATGCCGAGCACCGCGGACAGGCGCGCCATCACGTCGTGGTCTTCGGCGACCGACGCGTCGGCAAGCACGGTGAGCGTCGTGCGATTCTTCACGAGCAGAAGACCATCGGCGTCGTAGATGAGGCCGCGCGGCGCCGGCGTGCTCACGGTCGAGTACTTGTTCTACAACGCCTCGTTCCGGTACTGGCTCGACGAGAGCACCTGCATGCTCCACAGCTTCGCCGTGAGCGAACCGAAGATGGCCGCAGCGAGCACGCCGATCGCCACGAAGCGCGAACGCACCGCCTCGCTCGGACGGCCCGACGTAGTGTGCGGCGCCGACGGACTCGCCGCTTGCCGTGCACGGCCTGACTTGCCGCCTGCGTCCATCGACGAGTTGAACCCGACGTTGCTGACCGACTGCACCGGATCATGGCTGCCAGCGTTCGGACGCACCCGGGTGCCGGCATTGCGCGAACGGATCACGAAGAACAGCACAACCGCAGCAGCTGCGAGCAAGAACGCGATGATGGCTACGACGATGGCTACGACCATGCAAGCCCCTAATGCAGCTGCCTGATCTCGGACTGCAGCGGCGCTTCCCGGCGCAGGAACCGCGCGGCGAGCAGGTAGAGCACGAGAGCGAGCACCGCATCGTAAACAAAACACGGCACGATGCGGTATGCGAACGCCTCGAAGAAGCCGGCCGCATAACCGAACAGCAGGTAGAACATGCCGTACGTGAGATCCACGAGAAGCACGCTGGCGAACAGCACGGCTACCGCCATGAAGACGGTGTCGTTGTTCGCACGCTGGAACAGCCAGGATGCGAGCGTTGAAAACGCGGTGAGCGTGAAGGCCATGGCGCCGACCGGGCCGCCCGACATGAGGTCGTAGAGAAGCCCGAGTACGAACGGAAGCACGGGACCGGCGCTATCGGCGCGCACGATGGCGATGGATAGGCAGTACGCGGCCAGAATGTTGGGCACCGCGTAGCCGATTGCAACGTGGGGTGCCAGGAACGCCTGCAGAAGCACGGCGACGACGGCGCCCACGACTATGATCATGCGGTCGAAACCCATCTTTCGCAGCTCCTTCTACTCGCCTGAGAGCTCGGCTTCGTAAGCCGCCTCGGCCTCGGCTTGCGCTGCAGCTTCCTCCGCCGCTTTCGCAGCCGCCGCCTCCTCGGCCGCCTTCTCGGCTGCCGCGACATCGGGCGCCTTGAAGACGACGATCACTTCCTCGAGCATCGACGCGGAATCGTTCGGGTTCACGACGATCGATCCTGTCGGGTTGCTCGCGCTCTTGTTCACGCTCACCACCGAACCCACAATCAGCCCGCGCTCGTAGCTGCCGCCGAGCCCCGAGGTGACGATCACGTCGCCGACCGACGGGATGACGTCTTCGTCGAGGTCTTCGAGGAAGAGCAGGCCGTTGATCGAACCGCGCACAATGCCGTTCTCGCGGCTCGATTGAATCATGACGGCCGCGCCCGAGTTCGGGTCGGTGAGCAAGCGCACCGTGGACGTGTTCGACGTCGTGCGCGTAACCTGGCCGATCACGCCAGTCGCGCCCATAATGGTCATGCCGGAGCGCACGTTGTCGTCGGCACCGCGATCGATCGTGATCGACTGGTCCCATGCATTGGTCGAACGCCCGATAATATGGGCAACCGGCCCTGTGACGCCGCTGATGTTCTTCATGTCGAGCAACCCCTGCAAACGCTCGGCTTCCTGGCGGTATTCCTCGGCGTTGCTCAAAAGCTGGCGCAGCTGCTCGTTCTGCTCGCGCAAGCCGGTGAGCGTAGTGGGGTTGGCCGTCGCGTCGGCAAGCGCGCCGCTTGCAGCTTCGCCGACAGTGCCGATGCCGGCCGTGGCGCCACCCGCGCGGTTCGTCACGTTCATCACCGCGTTCTGGACAGTGTGTATCGGACCGTCTTCAGCTTCGCGCCCGTACAGGGTGACGAGCACGATCGACACCACAAGCAGCGCGACCAACAGGACACGCCGGGTGATGGGAGACCCGGTCTGTTGCATGTTCAAGGGCATTGCGATTACCTACCGGTCGTTACTTCGACCTCATGAGCGTCTGACGAAGCGCCGTAGGCGTCTCGAGCACCTTCAGGCAACCAGTCACCACGTTGGTGAGCGCGGTTTCGCTGACCCATACGGGAATTTCCAGCATGTCGGTGAGGTAGCGGTCGAGGCCCGAGAGCAAACCGCCGCCGCCCGTGAGCAGGATGCCGTTCTGGATGATGTCGCTCGCAAGGTCGGGGTTGGTCTTCTTGAACGTTTCCTTGATGGACAGCACCATGTCTTCGCACGGCTCTACGAGCGCAGCGCGGACGTCCTCGGACTGGATGGTGACCTCTTTCGGCTGCTCGGTGACCATGTCTTGGCCCGAAATGATCATGTCGCGCTCGTGGCCGTCCTCGAACGGGAGGATGGAGCCGATCTTGATCTTGATGACCTAGGCCGTGCGCTCGCCGATCTTGATGCCGAGTAGGTCGCGCAGGTGCATGAGGATGGCCTCGTCCATCTTGTTGCCCGCCAGGCGCAGCGATGACGACGTGACGATGCCGCCGAGCGAAATGACCGCGACTTCCGTGGTGCCGCCGCCGATGTCGACCACCATGGAACCAGTGGGTTCGGTTACGGGCAAATCGGCGCCCATGGCGGCGGCCATGGGTTCCTCGATAAGGTAGGCTTGGCGCGCCCCGGCCTGGATGGCCGCCTCGAACACGGCGCGTTTCTCGACCGAAGTGGCGCCGCACGGGATGCAGATTACGATGCGAGGCTTGGCCTGCCACGGGTACTTGCGCGGCGCAGCCTTGTTGATGAACGCCGAAATCATGGCCTCGGTTACGTCGTAGTCGGCGATGACGCCGTCTTTCAGCGGGTGCTCGGCGGAAAACGCATCGGGCGTGTGGTTGATCATGTTCTGCGCTTCCTGGCCGACTGCGAG
>JAFUBE010000948.1 GCA_017460365.1 Eggerthellaceae bacterium | reverse complement strand
GCCAAGTCTCCCGAGCGGCAAATGTTGAGCGAGAATATGTCGCCGCGCGCGCTTGGGCCAAGATAGCGCATGACGCCTTCGAACCAGCGGCCGGTCAGGCGCACCTGCCCGATGCACATGGCGCTGCCCTTCTCGCGCGCTTCGGCGGCTGCACGCCACAGCGTTTCGCGCGATCTTGGGTCGATCTCTTCGATCGGATTGACCTTGCTCTTTCCAAATTGCTCTCGGTCGAGTCCGCAGTCCTTGTAGAATTGGTCGTTCACCAGAATGCTCTCGGAGCTGCCATCGTGCGTGAAGAAGAACATGGTCCCGCCGATGACCTCGTTGAACAGATACGACGACTCCTTGTTGAAGCTCATGAGGTCCTCGAGGCGCGAATCCTTGCGCTTGCGGCGATCGGCATCGTCGACCGACGTGTTCGACGCCACGAAGTCCTCGAATTCCTCGAGCGGCATCGGACGCGAGAAATGGTAGCCCTGCATGAGGTGGCAGCCCATGTTCTTCAGCATCTCAGCTTGCTCGAGCGTTTCCACGCCCTCGGCGATGATCGGCGTGTCGAGGCCCTGCAGCATGCGGATGACCGAGCTGAGCACGACGCCGCCGCGCTCTTCGTTCACGCCGTCACGCACGAATCCCATGTCGAGCTTCACGACGTCGACCGGCACGTTCTTCAGCATGTTCAGCGAGCTCAAGCCGCTGCCGAAGTCGTCCATTTCCACGACCATGTCGTTGTCGCGCATGGTCTCGATGACGTTGTACAGCCGGTCGGCTTCCTCGACGAAAGCGCTTTCGGTGACCTCGAGGTGCAAGCTGCCATCGGGCAAACCGTACTTGCGTTGCAGTTTCTTGAAGTGTTCGAGCAGGCCTGGCTCGAACATCTCGACGCGCGAGACGTTCACCGAAATCGGCACGGGATTGCCGTCGGAAGCAGCGCGCCAACGACCGGCGTTGCGGCAGGCTTCCTCCCAGATGTACAGGTCGAGGTCGTGCACCTTGCCGCAATTTTCGAGCACGGGGATGAACTCGACCGGACTGATCCAGCCGAGCTCGGGGTGGTTCCAGCGCGCAAGCGCCTCGGCACCGATGATCTCGCCGTACGTGTAATCGACCTGCGGCTGGTACCATACTTCGATCTGACCGGTGGCAAGCGCTTGGTCGATGGATTGCTCGATGATGATGCGACGCGTGTCGCGCTCGAGATCCTCTTTGGTGAACAGCACGAGCGCACTGTGCGCGTCGAGCTGCGCCTTGCGGTGCGCAATCGATGCGTAGTCGAGCGCGCGGCGGAAATCGTGGCGCTCGTAGTCGGCGTGGCGCAGGTAGTAGATTCCGCCGGTAAGCGCGATGGGCGTGGTGACGCCTACCTCGAGCGACGCCTTGTTGATGTATTCGACGAGCTTTTCGAAGCGTTCGCTTGCTCCTTCGAAGTCGAAGCCGGCCGTAACGAACACGAAGCGATCGCCGCCCAAGCGCGCAATCGGCAAATCGCCACAGAGGTGCTCTTTAATGCCATCGGCGAGCGCATGGAGCACTTCGTTGCCGGTGAGGAACCCGAATTTCGGATTAATCGAACGAAACGCGCTGATGTCGACGTACCAAAGAGCCCCCAGCTCGGGGGTGTCGCCGAGCGTCATCTGTGCAAACGCCGGCCCGAACGCGGGCAGGTTCAGGGCGCCGCTCACCGGATCGTCGCCCGGCGGCAGGCCTTCGAAGCCGGGCGGCGGGCCGCCTTGCGAACCGGTTGGAGCAACGTCGGTCGGGGGTTGGTTCGTCGGTCGCGCCATGTTTTACCGACCTTTCGCCATTTTCGCGGCGATTTCCTCGGCAGAGAGCTGCGTTTCCTCGAAGACAGCGTCGGAATCGAGGTCGAACGCATGGTGCAACACGCGCACGGCTTCGGCGGCCTGCGCGGCGTCGACCACGACCGACAAGCGAATCGGCGACGTGGAAATGGCCACGATGTTTATGTCGGCCTCGCCGAGCGTGTTGAACGCCTTGGCGGCCACGCCCGGAGTCGACTTCATGCCGGTGCCGACGAGACTGACCTTCGCGACGCTTTCATCGATGGAAACTTCGCGGGCGTTGATTTCGGGCACGACGCGCTTGAGCGTTTCCTTCGCGCGCTCGAGGTCGGCGCCAGGACACGTGAACGAGATGTCGGTGATGCCGTCTTCGGAGGTGTTCTGGATGATCATGTCGGTGTTTACCATGTTGCCGGCCAGCGCGCTGAACACCTTCGCGGCCACGCCCGTCGAATCGGGCACGCCGCGGATGGTCACCTTCACTTCCGAGGTGTCGTGGGCGATGCCGGTGATGACGGCTTCCTCCATCATGTCGCATTCCTCCTTCACGTACGTGCCCTCTGCGTCGCTGAACGCGGAGCGCGAGTGGATGACCACGTTGAACTTGCGCGCGAACTCGACGGCGCGCATTTGCAGGACGCCCGAGCCGGCGCCGGCCATTTCGAGCATGTCGTCGTAGCTGATTTCGTCGAGCTTGCGGGCGTGCGGGCAGATGCGCTGATCGGCCGAGTACACGCCGTCGACGTCGGAGTAGATTTCGCATACGTCGGCGCCGATTCCCCAGGCCACCGCGACGGCCGTGGTGTCGGAACCGCCGCGCCCGAGCGTGGTGATATCGCCGTTTTCGTCGATGCCTTGGAAACCCGCGACCACCGGGATGTAGCCGCGTTCGAGCGCGTCTTTGATGCGCTCGCTGTCGACGCTGACGATCTTCGCCTTGTTGTGCGTGTTGTCGGTGACGATGCCCGCTTGGCGACCGGTGAAGCTCATGGCCTGGTAGCCGCGCGCTTCAATGGCCATGGCCAGCAGGGACATGCTGACCTGCTCGCCGGTGGACAGCAGGCGGTCCATTTCGCGCGTAGGCGGGTTTTGGTTGACAGCCGCTGCCAGGCCGAGCAGCTCGTCGGTGGTTTTGCCCATAGCCGAAACGACGGCAACAACCTGGTGGCCTTCCTGTTTGCGACGCACAAGGCGTTTCGCGACATTGCGGATTCGTTCAGGCGACGCCACACTCGTACCGCCGAACTTACATACGATAAGTGCCATATTCTGCTTTCGTTTGCGGTTTTACGTGCAGACTATGATTTTACCAAGTGTGACACTTCCCGTCAGACACGATTTGCCCCGCATCGGGCTACACGTTCTTCAGCATGATAGTGGCCATGGTGTCGGCGACGATAGCGGCGGCGTCGCAGGTGGCCTCGAGGCGGTCGAACAGGCGACTCCACACTTCCACGCGAACGGCATGAGCGGCGTCGACCGTGTACAGGTTGCGAATGGTCTCGACGTACAGATCGTCTGCCTGTTCCTCCAGAATGCTTACGTCCTCGACCATAGCGCGGATCTTCTTGACCTTCTTGAACTCGCGGAACGGCGCCATCGATTTGCGCAAGGCTTTGATTTCCTTGTAGATGATGTGTGCGAACTCGCTGGCGCGGTCGTGCATGAATTGCACGTCGTACATGTAGAAACGCTGGATGGTGCCTTCGATCATGTCGGTGACTTCATCGAGATTGTGAGCGAGCTGCAGGATGTCCTCGCGCTCGATCGGCGTGATGAAGTCGACCGAGACGCTTGTGCGGATGGCGTGGTTCACTTCATCCCCGCGATGCTCGATCTCATGTGCACGATCGAGAATATCTCGCAGATCCTCGGCGCTCGTGAAGTTCTCGATTGCCTCGACGAGTACTTGCGCTTCCTCGGCAGCAATGTCAACCTGCTGCTCAAACGCGTCAAAATAGTCGAACTTGCCTTTCTTGGCCATGTCGTCTCCCATCCCAAGTTTATGGAGGTTTAATTGTAACGCACTACGAAAATCAGAACGTTGCCGACTGCCCCACTTACTGCCAGACCCAAAGTGGGGTAGTTTCGCGAGATGCACTTCAAGCCGCTAGCGCCAGCGGGTGAGACGGCGTTCTATGAGGTCGAACAGCGCGTAGAGTACGAGGCCGAGCAGGGCGAGCGCGATGATGCCGGCGAACATGCGGGGGTAGTTCACCATGCTCCAGGATTGCATGATGAAGTAGCCGAGCCCCGTGGAACCGGCCATCGCTTCGGCAATGAACAGCACGGCAATGGCGGTGCCCACTCCGATACGCAAACTGGTGAAGACCGCGGGCATCGTGGCGGGAACAGCGACGTGACGGTATTCGTCAAAGCGGTTACCGCCGAGCGAGCGGATGGAAAGGACCGCGCTTTCGGGCACGGCCTTCACGGCGTCGCGCACAGCTACGAGCACCTGGAAGAACACGGTGAGCGCTATGAGGGCGATTTTCGGGGCGTCGGCGAGACCGAGCAGCACGAGCAAGATGGGCAGCAACACGACCTTCGGAATCGGATAAAGCAGGTAAAGCACTGGCGCGAACAGGGCGTCGAGCGTGCGGCTTCGGGCGAAGACTTGCGCAATCGGAACCGCGAGCACCGTGCCGATGACGAGGCCGCCGATTACGCGGTAGGCGCTCGTGACGAAATACGGCACGAGCGTGGGCACGTTGTCGGCAAGCACGCCGACCGTCGCCGCAGGCGTGGGCAACGCGGGTGAATTCACAAGCACGGCGGTGATCCACCACCCCGCAACGATGAACACGACGGCAAATACGTAGCCGATGATGCGACGGCGAAGCGAAGGCGGCTTATTCATGGGCACCGCCTTCTTGAGCTTCGTTCTGTGTCGCGAGGGCTGCGCGCACCTGCTGACATGTAGCCAGGAACTCCGACGACGTTCTCGTGCCGAGCGCCGCATTGTCGATGATGGCGACGAGCGTAGCGGGGCGAGCGCTGAAGACGAAGATACGTTGCCCCAGGTAGACGGCCTCTTCGATGGAATGCGTGACGAGCATTTGCGTGTGGCCGCGCTCGCGCCAGAGCTCAAGCAGAGTGTCTTGCAGCGACTCGCGCAACAGGGCGTCGATGGCGGAAAGCGGCTCGTCCATGAGCAGCAGGTCCGCGTCCATCGCGAGCGCGCGGGCGAGCGCCAGGCGCTGGCGCATGCCGCCGGAGAGCTCTTTCGGGTAGGCGCGTTCGAAGCCAGTGAGTCCAACCTTCGCGAGCGCGTTGGCTGCGCGTGTGCGAGCTTCGGCCTTGGGAACTTTGCGGACGGTGAGGCCGAGCGCGGCGTTTTGTATAACCGTTTTCCACGGGAAAAGCCCGAGGTCTTGCTGAATGAACGCAGTGGCGCGGCGGGGGCTTGCGACCGGCTCGCCGTCGACGAGCACGGAACCTCGCGCGGGCTGTAGCAGCCCTGCAACCAGATGCAACGTGGTCGACTTGCCGCAGCCCGACGGCCCGATAAGCGCGACCGACTCGCCATGCGCGATATCGAACGTAAGGTCGCGCAGCGTTCGCAGGTCGCCATACGATAAACTGACGTTATTGAAGCTAATTGTGGTCATAGGAGATC
>JAFUBE010000947.1 GCA_017460365.1 Eggerthellaceae bacterium | reverse complement strand
GCGAAAGTGACAGATTGTGTCTGACGGGAAGTGTCACACGGTGGCGATAAAGACGCGTTCCGTCTAGAGGACCAGGCTCCGGGTGACCCGCTGAGCACAGGGGGGCAGGGCATTCGTGCACTTCATGCTCCGTTGCTCGCACGTTTGCGCTTGGTTTAAGTGCACGAACGACCCGTTACCCAGTGCCCTGTGCTCTGCTGTAAGTTATATTAAGTATGTAAACGACCTGACACGATTTCCAATACCGTGACGCATCTAGGAATGAAAGAGGTGATCGGATGCCGACACCAAATGATGGGGCTGCATGCGCCCGTGTCATCGTGTTCGCCAATCAGAAGGGCGGCGTTGCCAAGTCAACGACCGCTGAAGCGTTCGCCGCCTCCCTCACCGCACGCGGGCACGCCGTGCTCATGGTCGACCTGGACTCCCAGCCGGGTAACCTCTCGATGCACGTGGGCGCGGACAAGAGCTTACCCGGTACCCTTGAACTGCTGGAGCTTAGACGCCCGAAACGGGAGAAGGTGTTGCGCTGCATACAGCCAACGCGTTCCTTTGGCGATGTAGCATGTGCCAATGAGGGCCTTGACGACGTAGATAAGTTGCTGAACTCCCGCATGGGGCGCGAGCTCATGCTGTCGCGGGCACTCGAGCCCATCCTTGGCGATTACGACTTCGTAGTGGTGGACACCCCTCCCGCCTTGCAAGTGAGGACGCTCAACGGCATCGCGGCGTCCGACGACGTGGTGGTGCCCTGCATGGCCGACGCTTCGTCGGTCGCCGGCATGAAGGCGGTATTCGAATACGTGGCTGAGGTGGGGGAGTTTGTGCGTGGGGCGCAACCGCGCGTTGCGGGAGTCGTCGTAACGCGTTACGACGCCCGTAACAGCCTCGAGCCCGAGATGTTCGACCAGATAGCCGAGGTTGCGGCAGACTACGACGCGCCCCTGCTCGGGCGGGGCGTGAGGAACACCGTAAATGCTCGAAAAGCGCAATACAACGGCGTGGCCCTTGGAGAGTTTGCTCCGCAGTCCACGGCCGCCCTCGACTACGAGGAGGCCGTGTCAGCCTATCTCGACGGCATCGAGGCCCTACCCGGCTTGGGACGGACTGCCGGCTCGTACTACTCGTAGGGGTCATTCTCGACTCGGGGCGGGCCATCGGGACGGTTCCGATGTCGGTGCGCGCTCCGCGCGTCCACCGAGCGAAGCGAGGCATATATCTGGAGCGCCGCAGGCGCGACACTGTTTCCTCCCGACGCGGCTGTGGGCCGAGAAAACAGTGTCGCGGCTCCGCCGCTCCCTAAGCATGCGGCGCTGCCGCACAGCGGACGCGCGAAGCGCGCCCCTACATCGGAGCTCCCGCGGCCGTTTCCCCGAGGCACTCGGCGCCGCGCGCGGAGCACGTGACCGAAGGGCGCCTGACGACTTGAGCAACGTGAGCTCAGATCACGCTGCGAGCGGCATGAAAAAACACCTCCCCCTCGAAAACCGGGGAGGCGCAGGGCGTCGGGCTTTCGAGGAGGACGGCTGTTTAGGGCAGCTCGCGCGGGAGCGCGCTCCGGGGGCCGTCCTGCTGCTGGTGTTTGAGGCTAATCGCCTTGATTGTTCGCCCATCGACGACGTAATAGACATCCCATTTCTTGTAGGAGGCGATGTAGCGCGTCGTGCCCGTCGGACTTTTATATGAGGTGGCGGCGGTGGGCATAGCCTGTTTAGAGTCGAGCAGCTCAGTCACGCCATCGAGGAGGTTCCTGGCGGCAATCGGGCTCTCAAGCTCTTCTGCGATATAAGCAACAGCCGCCATCACGTCCTCGGTGAAGTCGGGCGTCCAGTAGACGTCGTAGAGACAGCCTTCTACCATCCCATGTGCTCCCTCATGAGCGCAGCGGCGTCTACCATCGGGGCGCATTCCGCCAAGGGCGTCGATTCCGAGTCGGCCAGCATCCGCTCGAGTTCCTCCGCGTTCCTCGGGAACACGCGGGCGTAGTGTCCAATTGCATTGGCGTGCGTCCTCGTCGTGAGTGGGAAGGGCACCTCCTGGTTGCGCACCACCGTCTTCGCGAACACGTTCATGAGCGATGACGCGGATATTCCGATTGCGTCGCAGAAGGAAATGAACGCATCTTTCGTGTCTGCGTCCATGCGAACGTTGAGCGTAGTGGATTCCGCCATATCAAGCTCCTAATGTAACCGTTACAGTATAGATACGGCTACATATTAACACTTAGCTATCGGTGACAACATATTTGCGAATCCCCTTCCCACAGGCACCATTTACAAGCTGGGACGACCTCGATGGTGCCGGACGCGGTGCTGATGGAGGTCTCCTGCTCCAACGTGACGATCGTCGCGCTTTCGAAGCCGCAGCGTCGCATTGCCGCCTCGAGGCCCCCGACTTCGCGGCGGTAGCGTGCGCGTTGCGCCTTGTCCCCGTGCGCATCGCCGATGTCTCTGGCGACCTGAACGAGCAGGTACTGCTCTTCGAGGGAGGCGTCGCCGACCACGAAGTCGACCTCAGGGACGTCTTCGGCGCGGTAACTCGCAATCACTCCCTCGCCATCTTCGCCGTAGCGCCTCATGAGCTCGATGAAAACAGTTGTCTCGAGCCTTTGCCCCACGTCTAAATGGCTTGCGGGGGCAACGGCGAGCGCGAGCCCGGGATCGACCGCATACGCCTTCTGCACGCTGCGCGGATTATCGCGCACGGAGAGGTTGTAGTCACCCACCCAGAAGATGAGGTGCGCGTCCTCGAGGTCGTCGAGAAGCGCATAGGCCTTCTCGGTGCCTACCGATATTCCCAAGCTGCGCAGGTTCATGATTTGCTTGTTGACGGAGAAGGACAGGCCCGTGGACCTCAGCGCGCTGCGGGCGAACCTTCGGGCGACGCGGTACTGAACCGTGCCAAACCGCTCGATCACGTCTCTCGTCACCACCTGCACGGCATGGTGGCGGTGCGGGTGAAGGCGACCGTCGCCGAAGAGGGCGGCTACGAGGCGGTCGAGAAGGCCATCGGCGTCACGGTCACGAGGAAGGCGGTGCCGACCATCGTCGTCGGCGACGCGCTCGAGAAAGGCGCGGTCGGAACTTGTCAGGGCGGGCGAGTCGGCAAGGTAGTTGTGCGCCTCGACCGCTATGCGCAGGATTCTCCTCAGATCCGCGAGCGTGTCCGCGAGCGTCGTGCGCTTCACGTTGGCGAGTGACAGCGTGAACACCGGCATCGTGCCCTGTAGTCCGCGCATGTCGGGGTCGGCCCACACGTCCAGCCCGCCGAACAGCTCCTCCCCGCGTCAGGCGAAGTCCTGCGAGAAGAAACACTCCACCATGGAAAGCGCGAGCGTCTTGCCGAACCTGCGCGGGCGACAGACAAGCGTCACCTCGTCGCGTGCGCCCCACCAGTCGCGCACGAACGACGTTTTATCCACCAAGAAGTCTCCGTGCTCGCGCATGTCCGCGAACGACTGCTTGCCTACGTTCACCTGTCGTGCCATGGTGAGCCTCCTTCGATGGCTCGATTCGTGCCGTCATCGATTCTAGCATCCGACCGACCTTGGAACGCACCTTTACCTTCATTCCGGTCTCGGTGTGACACTTCCCGTCAGACACG
>JAFUBE010000946.1 GCA_017460365.1 Eggerthellaceae bacterium | reverse complement strand
TTCACGACAGGCGCCGCCGCGGAGGGGTGGGCGGGGCGGCGCTCCGTCGCCGTAATCCTGCATCCCCGCGTGTTCGGACGCGGCGGCGGGAACATGATCCACGCGTTCGAGGCGCAGTCCGGGTTCGAGATCACTCTGCGCGAGATGAAGATGATAAAGCAGGCAGGGCAGTACGCCCACCTCAGGACCGTGCGCTACAAGGGCGAGGACCGCGACGCTTCGGCCCACGTGAAGGGCCGCGGGCGCAAGAGGGGCGATTCGCTGCGGGTGCATTTCTTCGCCGACTACGACGAGAAGAAGCTGGTCATCGCGCACTGCGGCGAGCACCTCGCGACGTACGACACGGCATCGCTCTGAGGAATCCTACCCTAGCGGTCAAAGGACGCGGAGCGCCCAAGAGCGCGAAGTTCTTCACGTTGCACGTGGCGAGCACGTTCTCCATGGGAAGCCGGAGCATGCGGCCCTCCCTTTCGTTGATAGCGAAGAAGGGCATCGTTTTTCCACCAACCGACGTCCCGCGTTTTTGGCATGTGCTCTTTGGAGCATACAGGCGAACAAAACGTGGAGAGCGAAAACTGCGGTTTGTTCGCTACACGCGAACATCTGTCGGTGTTTCAATGTCCCCAGGCAGATTGGATTGGGGGCGAAATGGTCCAGGGGATACTGAACCGGGTGAAGCGGTACGTGGCGGTCGAGGCTGTGTTCGACGAAGCAGGCGCGATTAGGCCGGTTTCGGTCATCTGGGACGACGGGCGCCGCTACGAGGTCGACGAGGTGCTCGACGTCCGCAGGGCGTCGTCGCTCAAGGTCGGGGGGACGGGCGTCAGGTACACGGTTCGCATCGGAGGCAAGACAACTTACCTTTTCTACGAGAACCCCAGGTGGTTCGTTGAGGCGGCGGTCCGCGGCGAGTTCGCTGGAAGGTGAGCGCTACCTGCAGCGGGGCTCATCCATACCCATTTTCATAGCTTAGAACCCGGCCGGCCCGGCTGAGCGGGTTGTCGGGAAGCACCATCGGAACCATCTATCGGCAGGGCTGAGAGCCCGCGCATGAGGAAGGGGTGGTTTCGATGAGAGCACGCGCATGCGGGTGCTCGGTCCTTGCGGCGGCACTCGCGCTCGCGTGCGCCGCGCCGCCGGGGGCGGCGCACGCCGAGCAGCTCGTGAGGACGTACGCGCAGGGGGAGGCCGTGCAGGGCGAGCTCGTGCTCGACGGCCTTGCCTACAAGCTCGTGCGCTGGGAGCCTGGAGACGGGCTTGAGGCGGCGACGCGCACGTTCGAGCGCACGACGTACAAGACGGTCGCGGCGGCCGACTACGGAGGCGACCCGAAAGCGGCCGTCGAGCCGGAGACGAGCATCGACGAGGAAGGCTTCATCGGCCGCATCCCGCTCGCGGACGCCAAGGCCGAAGTGTCGGCGTCGCATCCCGAGCGGAGCGACTACGAGGAAACGGTCGACTTCTCGTTCGTCACCAGGGCGGAGATCGACGCGTTGCCCCAGAAGAGGACGGCGGTCGTGTCCGGTCGCGAAACGAAGCTCGAGAAGCTCGACGTGAAGTACGACCGCGAGCCGTCGGACCCCGGCACCGAGATCTACTCGGGGCATGCGGTCTACGGAATCCACGAGCAACACGACGTTCCCGACGAGTATCGCCTGACGGCGACGTACGCCGGCACGCTCTCGCGCAAGGCGGCGCCGGCCACCGTGGTGGCGACGTACGAGCCGCAGCCG
>JAFUBE010000945.1 GCA_017460365.1 Eggerthellaceae bacterium | reverse complement strand
TGCGCTTCCTGAAGGCGGGTGGCCGTATCGGTACGGCGGCGGCATTGCTCGGCGGGCTCATGAAGCTTTGCCCGGTGCTGACGGTGCGCGATGGCGAAACCTCGACGTTCGCCAAGGTCCGCACGCAGAAGAAAGCGCTGGCCACCATCGCCGAGAAGCTTAAGGCCGACATCGCCGAATACGGGCTGAAGAACCTGGTCGTGCACTACATCGGCTCGCCGGATGCGGCTGCTGCGTGGGCGCGCGAGGTGGTCGAGCCCATCGCGCAGCGCGAAGTGCCCGTCATTCCCGTAAGTGCTTGCATTGGCGTGCATGTGGGGCCGGCCATCGGCGTGGTGTACGAGTGCGAGCATGCGCTTCCCGGGAAACTGAGCTTCAATCCCTCCTCGCTGGTGTATGCTTCGTAATATGACGAAATTATCCAGCGCTAACTGATGCCAGTCTTGAAAGGACGTCCCGTGTCCGATGTAAAGTGCAACGTGATCATCGACTCGTGTTGCGATTTGCCGCCCGCCGTTATCGACGTGCCGGGCGTTGAGCTGCTGCGGTTCCCGTTCATGCTCGATGGCGAAGAGCATTTCGACGACATGTTCGAAAGCTTGCCGGCGCGCGATTTCTACAACCGCATGCGCAAGGGAGCGGAAGCGTCGACGGCGCAGATTCCCATGCATATCATCACCGAGGCGTTCGAACGCGCGGTCGAAAGCGGCGTTCCCACCGTGTACCTCGGCTTCACGAGCGGTTTGTCCGGTAACTTCAACACAACCGAGCTCATTCGCGACCAAGTGGTTGCAGAGCACCCCGATGCCGAGCTGTACGTGGTCGATACGCATCTGGCCTCCATTGCCGAGGGCTTGCTCGTGTACGAGGCCATCCGCCAGCGGGCGAAAGGCCTTACGGCTTCCGAGCTTGCCGCATGGGCGGAAGAGGCGCGCTTCTATGTGAACGAGCTCTTCACGCTCGACGAGCTGGAATGGTTGCGCAAGGGCGGGCGCATTCCCGCGTCGGTCGCGTTTGCGGGCTCGAAACTCGACGTGAAACCCATGCTCGACATTTCGATTGACGGCAAGCTGTCGCTTTCGGGTGTGGCCCGTGGGCGCAAGAAGGGCGTCCGCCAGCTGGCCGAGTTTTACCGCCGCAATGCCGCCGAGCTCGGCGCCGGGTCGTATGTCGTCATCGGCAACGCCGATTGTCCGAAAGACGTGGAGCGCCTGAAGGACGAGATTGTGAAGATCGACGACACCGTGTTGTTCCTCGAAACGTCCATCGGCCCTGTTATCGGCTGCCACGTGGGACCGGGTATGCTCGCCATCGCCTTCATGGGGCAAGATGCCCGCGACGACCTTTCAGTTTCCGACCGCATCGCGAAGAAAGTCCTCAGCAAAGATTAAACGACATGATTTGTTCATCATGTCTAGGCGCGGCAACCTGTTTGCGCCGCTCGCTCCACCCGGCATCCGAGCTGGGTGGGGATACAGGATTGGGGAGACAGCATGGACCATGTTTACGAATTCG
>JAFUBE010000944.1 GCA_017460365.1 Eggerthellaceae bacterium | reverse complement strand
TCACTTCCGATTGCAAGCCCCAGTTACTCATTTGTCACCTCCAGCGACGCTGCCCGCGCATGCCCGATGCCCCATTCCCGCACCGCGGCTATGGAATCGTTCGTCTGCGATATGGGGAGGGTCTCGGCCAAATGCTTCGAAAGCGCTTGAAACGGATCCTCATGCACGGAACTGAACAACATTTCCTCGGCCACGTCCTTGACGCACTGCTCGATATCGGAATACGAGAACCCCTCGCATGCTTTGGCGAGGGCCGCAAGCTCGCTTTCCCGGAACGAAACGTGCAGTGACTTGCGTGCGTACAGCCCTAAGACCTCGGCTCGCTCGCGCATGCCGGGTAGGTCGACAAAAAACGTCTCTGAGAAGCGCCCTTTCCTGAACAGCTCGGGCGGCAATTTCGTCACGTCATTCGCGGTTGCCACGAGGAAGACGCGTGCGCTCGATTCCTGCAACCAGAACAGGAATTGGCCCAGCACGCGCTTGCCCACGTCGCTTTCGCCCGATGACGAAGCGAGCGCCTTCTCGATTTCGTCGATCCAGAGCACGCAGGGAGCCACGTCGTCGATGTAGTCGAGGGCTTCCTGCATCTTTCGCTCGGTCTCGCCGACGTACTTGTCGTAAACGGCGACGAGGTCGAATCGGTACAGAGGAAGCTCCCATCGCGATGCGACCATTCGGGCGGAATACGATTTTCCGCATCCCGGCACACCCACGAGGAGGATCCCCTTGGGCGCTTGCAAGTCGTACTCCTGCAAGAGCTCTTGCGGGGCGAAGAACACGTTGCGCTTTCCATCGAGCCATGCCTTCAGGCTGCCAAGCCCCGCCACTTCAAGGTCGAGGCGGTTCGAGACCGGGACGACATTCGGTACCGGCGCGAACAGCGTCTCTTTTCGGGAGGCTATTGCATAGATGTCATCTCGCGTGAGAGCGCCCCGTTCCACGAGCGCTGACCTCATCATGTTCACGATCTGCATTTCGCTCAACCCGCGCGATAGGGTGGCGAGTTGCGTCACCTCGTCTTCGCCCCAGGTGACTTTTTCCTTCTGCTTTTCCCTGAAGTCGCGTACGAGCGCGACTCGTTCGCCGAAGTCGGGGAAGTCGAGGTCGATTTGCAGGCCGAACCGAGACAGCCGGGGCCAGACGCTTTCTGCTGCGACGGTTACCAGCGTGTTGCCCGTCTCTTTCGCGAGGTACACCGTGCTTAGAAGTTCCCGCGTATACAAGGAGTCCTGATCGAGCTTCCTCGTATCGCCGAGCACGAACACGACATGCCTCGACTTCATGAACAGCTCGTTGGCAAACGGGAGCGGGTCGGAGCCGAGGTCTTTTGCCGCCATGTCGGCGTTGAAGCCCTGTAACTGGCGAGCTTCGGTGTAGTAGAACACGCTCAAGCCCTCGCCGTTCGCAAGGGAGCGAACGATCCGCTCGACCCTCGGCCGCTCGGGCGAACGAACCATCACGAGGGGAACTCCGGCGTAGATGCAGTAGCGCAGTTCCTGGCGTGTCCTTTCGAAGTTGCTCAACCTCGTACCCACTCTCTCTCGAGCCTTGCCAGTCGGTATGCCATGTCGGAGGCGGCCGACGAATCTTGCCGCTCGCAATCCTTGCGCAACGTGCGAAGCACCTGCGCTACGTGGCTGCTGATCTCCTCGGCCAGCAACCGCCCCTCGTCGGGGAAGCCTTCGACCTCCTCGAAGAACATGAGGCGCCTGCACCCTTCCGAATAGCGCATGCACAGGAGCTGGAAGCTGTCGGCATCGCGGGGGTCGATCTGACGCAACGCGTTCTCGAGTGACCTGCTCAGAGCGTTCAGGCAGCGCGTGCAATACGCCTGCACGAGCATGAAGACGCGTGCCGAGGCACCCGGCTCGAACGTAGCTGACCTGAGCAGGTCGAAATGCTCCTTATCGCAGCGCTTTGCGTCGGCCAGCAGTGCAACCCAATCGCCGTATGTCGCAAGGTCTTTCGTCGTCATGGCTCATCAGGCGAGGAACGTTTCGGGTGGCTCGAGGCTCCATTCCGGTAACGCCTTCTTCATCTCCTTTAGGCTGTCCCCTTTCGACTTGGTCATAGACGCGCGTTCGCCTGCGAAGTCCTGGGCTAGCCCTTGCTGGATCGATTCCATCAGGTCTTGTTCGGTGCTGATATCGCTCTCGCTCATGATGTCTCCTCTCGTACCGTTATTGGATAAACCCGTAGTTGAGCTTCTCTTTCACCCGATCCCTCTTGCTGTTTGCTTCTTTGCAGTACTCCTTGAAATCGCTGATTTCCTCCATCGTCTTCGAGAGGTTGTCGACCGCCTGTTGCACGCGCTGGGGGAAGCGCTTGACTGCGCGCACGATGTTGAACACGAGAAAACCGAGGCCGAGCGCCGTGCCGATGAGCGTCCAGGGCGTTACGAACGCAAGTCCTATGCAGAGAATCGCGAATACGGCTGCTACCACGTTTGGGACGTTCAGGTAGACCATCGACAACTTGTGCGTGTCGAAATAGGATTTCAGGTCCTCGGTCAGCTTGGTTTGGTCGTTTCCGTTCGAGAGCCCCTCCCAGGTGTCGATGCTCAGCTTATAGCCGCTCGGGAAGCGCGATTGAACACCATTGGAAAAATCGTCGAGTGCGCGAATGAGCCAACTCTTGGTATGGGCGAGGCCGAATTTGCGCACATGAACTTCCGTCTCGTCGCTGTCGTCGTAGAGGACCCAGTTGACCATCGCCCGGCCGATGTTGAAACCCGCGCCTTTCAGGCGCAGCATCTCCTGCCACTGGCCCTCCGCCGCGTCAACGTTGCCGCCGTTTTTTATGACCAGGTTGTAGTATTCCTGCTGGTTCTTCAGCTCCTCTTCGTCGCGGTCGTAATTGCTGATGAGCGACGTGAGCACGGTGTCTATGCGCGCCGCGTAGTTCTCGGGATTCTGCTCGGCGTCTTCCACGTCGAGGGACTCCACGAGGACGAGCAGCTGCTCGTATCTCGATACGTCCCTGAACGTGCTCTCGACCTCGTCGGCATTAGCGCAGAATTGCCGGATTGAGCCGTAACTGAACTCGACGCCGGGGTTTATGTTTCCGATATAGTTCGCGTATGCCTCGACCAGCTCCGCGCTCACCTGCGCGTCGTCGTTGATGATTGCGATCCATTCCTCGATCGTCCGGTCGACTTGAGCCTGTAACGTGCGATCCCTCCCGAACAGGCCCGATAGGTAAGCCTGTAGCATGACCGCCGCCTCGTTCTGCAAGAAGTTGGGGTCGAGCGTCTTCATGTACTTGCAGAACCACAAGCGGGCAGCTTCGTTCCTGTTGAAGCGCAGGTTCAGCAGCGTGAAGAACAGGCATGCCTTTATGCCGTCACGGCGCGTGCACTCGGCGAGCGAGTTCGCCGCGACTTCCGGGTAATCGTTCACCCATGCCGTCACCGCGATGAGCGCGTACGAGAGCCAGTAGCGTGAGCTCGTCAGCCACAGCTCTTCCGACAGCTCCTGTATGGTCTTGTTGCGGACGAGGTTGATGTCGAAATCGCGAACGACGCCGATTATCGTCTTCCTGATGCGCTCGTAGTCGCCGAACTGCTCCTTTAGAACCTGATCGATTCTTATGACGTTCTCGTGGGCGAGCTGCACTTCTTCGCTCTTGATCATGTTCTCGCGGAACTCCGAGACGCTCTGGTAAATTTGGTCGGTCGTTTTCTGGATGCTGGCGGTCGTAGTGTAGATCTGCTCCATCTGGCCGTCGATGTTCGACCGGAAGCCGCCTATCGTCGACTCGAGGCCGTTGACAGCATTACGCGAACTTTGCATGGCTTGATCCTCTCGGTTCCTCTCGGCTACTCTTCGAACAGATACGTGGCTTGTACGAGGGCGTCGTAAGCACGATCGGCTTCCCGATACGCTTCTCGCCAGTCGCTCATTTCCTCGAGTGTTCTCTCGATTATCGACAGGTCCTTCTCTTTCCTTCGCTGCAATGACGCCTTCACGTCGGTGACTTGCCTCCAGAGCAAGAAGGCTCCGACGAGCACGAGCAGGGCAGACATCACGATGAGCGACGGTTCGGGCATGTTCACGGCAGAAAGGACGAGCCCCACGATGCCGACGACGATCATCGCCGACCAGATGAGCACGAACTTGTCCTTGAAGTAGTTCACGAGTTGATGCTTGTCGAAATGCTCGGCGTAGTTGGCTCGGGCGATATCGCGCTCGTCCTCGCTGCAGTTGAACGACCAGTCGCCGAGCTTTACCTCGAATCGCTCCTGTTCCAAGGCTCGGTATGATTCGGCGAACTGCTTGAAACCGCTCCTGATGCTCGGCGCGAGGTTACCCAATGCGAAGCGCCTCACCTCCGGGAGGATGCGCGGGTCGTCTTCCGTGAACGCCCATCGCTGCATGAGGCCGCCGAGCGATACGGACCGGTCGCTCGGGTAGCGCTCCTCGAATGCCTGTTCGGCTACGGCGACGTCTCCGCGCGCGGCAACCACGAGCTCGTTACGCTTGATGCGCAGGTACACCTTCTCTTCGTCTGCGTCCATCGACTCGATGAGGTTGTAAATCGAGTCCTCGAGCTTCTCGTCGACGCTTTCGAATTCATCAGCCTGTGCGGCGAGCTCCTCGAGCTCGTGGGCGACGACTGCATGGCGTTCGGCTGCGTTGAGCAGGCCCTTCATGAGATTTGAGTCGACGCAGTACTCGGGGATGTAGAAGAAGTCGAAGTCGGTGACATGGGCCTTGGTGGCCATGAACTTCCGAGCTGATTCGGCAACGTCTTTCTGGTAGTTGATATCGTAGAGCGTGATCTCGGACAGCATGTCCTGGAATTTCGCCCCGACCCGGCTTTCCAGAACCCGGTCGGACCCGAACGAGCCCGAGAGGTAAGCTTCGAGCAGGTACTGGTACTCCTCGCCGACATCATTTGCATGAATCGTGTTCAGGTAGTAGGCATACCAGGCTGCCGCGACCTCTTTGCGGCCGAGCTTCAAATTGCAGAAGAGGAACAGCAGGGAGCTCTTCCGCTCGTCCATGACGAGGGCCTTCCTCAAGGCCCGCTCAGCGGCCTCCCTCTCGTCGCTCCACCACAGCATGACGGCTGTAGTGGCGTACGCCAGCCAGTAGTCGGTGTTGGCGAGGTATGTTTTCTCGACCTGCTTGCGCGCGCCCTCGTGCGATATGAGGTTCGTGTCGACCGCCATGATGCACCCCAGCGCGATACGCCTGAGGTCGTGGTAGAACTCGAAGCGCGTGTAGTATTCGTCGGTGTATTGGGTGAGGTTCCTCGTGGCCGTGGAGAGGTTCTTGTAGTTGAAGTACTTGTCAGATAGGTCTCGCAGCGCTTGTAGCAGGTCGCGCGCATCGACCTCTTCTTTCGAGATATGGCCGCGCAGGGCCCCGACGTCTCTCGTCACCGTGTTCGACATGTCTTCGGCGGCAACGGTGAGGGCGCCGATGGCCGCTATGAGGAAGGCAAGCTCCTCTTCAAGATTATGCTGTTCAACAATGGCCCTCTCGATTTGGGCGCGCAGTCGGTTGATTTCCGCGATCAGCCTTTGTCGTTCAGCGGCTTCTGCATCGGTTGCCATTCGTCCTCCTAGCTTCTCGAGTCGGGTGTGTAGCTGCCGAATGCTGTTATCTCGCCGATATATCGCGCCAAATCAGCTTCGGCGACGTCGAGTCTCTTCGCCCTGGTCACCTTGCGGATGAAGCGCGCCATGACGCAGAATCCCGCTCTCGCGCGCTGCGAGGATATGCCGTTCTCGTCGAGCTGCTTGCGCACAACGTCTTTGGCCTTGGACTTAACGAAAACGTCGAGGGATTCCCTGCCCTTGATGTAAGGTAGGTAGAAGTTCGCCATACGCGAGGCTATGAATTCCGTTGTCGAGCGCAAATCGAGATCGCAACCCGCCTTTCGGCAGTCGGGGCAGGCCCGGCATTCGGCGAAGGGCATGAGAAGTTCCCTGTGCCGGGGCCAGAACGTGTCTGCATCCCTCACCTCTTCGTTCGGGATGCTGCTGCGGTACCGGGCGACCTTTCTCGCCTCGTCCGCCATGACCAGGATCGGTTCGGGGAGCCTGCTGTAATAGAGCAGGCACTCTCCTATGCGCAGTTTCGAGAGCAGGTCCTTCTTCGTGCTGGACAGGCCGGTCGCCGCCTCGAGCGTGTCCTTGCCGCCTTTCTCCACCACTTGGAACATGATCTTGGTGTCGGTGTTCGCAATGATGCCCGCACCGAACGTGGCGGGTGTCTGGTCTGCGACGAACACACCCGTGCCGTATGCCCTGATTTCGGCGATCATGTCCTCAAGTTCGGCGGCGGCCCGGTTCGCAGTGCCCTCTTCGCGCGAGGGGGCGCCGAACAACACGTGCGCTTCGTCGATGAGGAGAATGTTCTTCAGGGCTCCGTCTGGCGCTGTGTTGAATTTCGTGTAATTGCAGATGGCGACGAGCAAGAGGGCCATGAGCAGGGTCTTTTGCTCCTTGGCGGTAATCGCGTTCAACTCGATGACTACCGGTTGCTTCAACAGTTCGTGCACGGGAATGGTTGGCGTCGTATCGTATATGTTTGAGTTTTGCTCTATGAGCGAGCTGAGCCTGAGCACGCCGGCGGTCGATATGTTGCTGCGCACTTCACCCTCGTAGTCCATCGAGGCTACGTGGTCCTGGAACACGCGGATCATCTCGTGGAAGCCGAACCAGGTTACGTGGGGGTCTTCGCATGTGCTCGACAGTTTCCACCCGTACTTGTTGTAGGTCTTGTTTATGACTTCCCTGAAAATCGACGGCAGCGGATCGGGCATGGTGAACGCCGTTTCGAACGCGCTCATGAGGCAGGGAACGTAGCTTTCGACTGTGACGCCGACCGGTGGGATGAATGGGTTGATGATGAAGGGCGACACTCCGTTCATGCCGGGTGTGAACACCGTGAGGTCGCCGATTGCGTCTTTCAGGCAACGGTATTCGGTCTTCGTCGGCTCGATCGCCATGAAGGGAACACCGGCTTGCGCCAACCTGATGAGCATCGTGTGAACGAAGTTCGTCTTGCCCGACCCCGATTTCCCGACGATCATGCCGTGCTTCGTGAGGTCCTTGAACGGAATGCCCGCTTGCGGGGGCGATCCGTCAGCTGAGGCGCCGGAATACACCGCATCGGTGATGGTTCCGATACGCAGGCTATCGCTCGACAGAACTGCATCGTCGAGCTTTTCGCGTGCAGAGTCGTTGCGGTTCGCATCCAGGCCCACGGCCGAGCCGTCGTCGAAGGGCAGCCTGATCGCAAATTTCACAGTCGAGAACGTGGCGAGCTGCTTCACCCTGAACAAGTCCCGAGGCGCGTTGGGTTGTTGCCAGAACCCCCGATTCCGCGCCTGAAACACCAGCGTGTCGCTGAGCGCCCAGGGTTTTGTGAGGAATCCCTTTTCGAGCGAGGTTTCGTATGCGGAGATATCGATAGGCTTCACCATGTGCACGTCGGGCTGCTCGCTTCCCGCAAACATGCCGAGGAGCTTGTTCACCAGCGATTCCGATTCGGACGGGCCGGAATATGCCGCGAGCATGAAGTAGAAGACTGACTCGTTAGACCGCTCGATGAAGTCGAGATAGGCTTTTGACGCGTTGATGTAGGCTGTGGGGGTCGTGCCGCCGGGTGTCATCATGATCTGCTTGCGAAGCATGTCGACGAGCATGCGTCTCTGCTCGATGCCGTTGAGCTCTTCGGGCGTGTACGCAGTGGGAACGAGCTGTAGTGAGTACGCCGCCCTGGGATGCTCTGCAAGCGCGTTGGTGAGAACCGACAGATTTCGAATCGGGTCGGGGGGCAGAGGGTCGTTGTAGTACGCGTAGCCACTGCCGTTCGGCAATGCGAACGCGAGCTCTTCCCGGGTAAGCGCCACTACTCGAGTGCACTCGACGTGCGCGAGCATGGCGGCGAAGTCGGCCGTGTCATCCCCGGCCACAGGTTGGCTGGCGTATCCGAGCTGCGTCAGGGATGCCCGAATGTCGCGCAGGGCTTCGGAGAGGATTTTGGTTGCCGCCGCTTCGGATTTTCCCAGCTTCCTGACGATGAGGAAGATGTGGGGCTGCGCGCGATACAGCTGGTTCGAGACCGGCTCCGAAATAAGGAGCAGTTCGAGTGCCAGGCTGCTGTCGACGGCCCGTCGCGCGAAGTCGGAAAGCATGCGGGAGAAAGCGTCGTCGATGCTTGCCATCGCAGCATCCGCATTGTCCCCGATGATTTCATAATACGGCACGCGCGTTACGTTCAGTATGCCTGCCGCCACATGTCCGCCGTTGACCGTTGCATTGAGGCGCATGGCTAGGCCTTCCTCATCGAGGCCCAGAAAGCGGCTGCGGGTTCGGACAGCTGCACCTGGCCCGAGGAGACGAACTTCTTGAACTTTTTCGTCGAGCCGTTGAGCGTGACCTCGCAGTTCGGTTTGCGGGCGGTCTCGAGGAGAACGCCCCCGATCGCGTTGACCGTAGGTGCTCCATCGGTCGTCTTCAGGAGATAGGCATGGAGCAGCGGCCCCTCGAACGAACCCGAGGGAGTGTCGGCCTTGATGCGGAGGTCCGCGAGTGTGCCGGTGAGCGCTCGCGCGAGTTTCGCAGCCCTTTCCGCCTTCCCCTGTTCGTCGGGCGCATCGAACAGGAACCGTATGAAGTTTTCCCGGGAGATCCTGCATTGGGGGATGTAGAGCTCGTCGAAGACCCGACCGGAGTACTCGCTCGTTCCGAGCGTTTTGCCGAGGTAATCGTTCAGAGCCGTCGGACCGACGCCGACGCCTGCCTCCTTCATTCCCCGTGCCGTTTCGACGCTTTGCCCAGGGCTATCGCCTTCGAGCGTACCGCCCAGATCGTCTATGCGCTCGATGAGGCCTTCTCTGGCGAGCGCCGCTATGACCTTGTTCTTTGCCTCGGGGGAGTCGGTGCCCGACGACGCGTAGCGCTTCGCGGCATACGCGAGCGATTCGCGAGCTGGAACGTGCTTCACGAGCTCGCTGACAAGGTCTGCCTTTCCCGCGCCGTCGACTGTGGAGTGCAGCAAGTACCGCTCGATAAGCGTTGGGTTTATGGCCCCGATGTCGGTTCCTATGACATCGGCGAGCAATCGCTTCTCGCTTATCGGGACAGATGCGTTGAGCAGTTCCCCGAACAGGGCCTGCTTTTTCTTGTTCGTCAGCCCGTTCGCCGCCACGCAACGGTACACGGCAACCTTGTCGTCGGACGTCTGATCGGCGCGGGTGAAGAACGACGTCAACGCGCTCACCTGATACGAGATGAAACTTTCCGATCCGGCGAGGATGGCGATTACGTTCTCTATCGATGCTGCATCGAGATGCGCCAGGGCGCTTTCAACGATAGCCTCCGCGTCGTCGTCGCTTAACGTCGTCGTGCAGGTGGCGGACACGATGGTATTCACTTCGCCTTGATCGGGTCCCGATGCAAGCCAGTTCGCCACAGCCTCGCCTTGCGGAGCGATTCCCCGTTCTGCGAACGCCGATATGACCGCAGCCCTAATGCCGACGTCGTCACTCGCGCCTGCCACATAGCGCGACAGGGCTTCCCTCATGCGCGTTCCGTCGGCCCCTCTGGCTAGCGCGATGGAGACGTCGCGCGCTTTCTGCTCGCAGTTTGGGTAGCTATCCAGGAGGAGCGGGAGGAACGCGTCGACGTCATAGCGGCCTTGGGCGCCGATCAGGGCGTCGACTGCGGCCCAGTCGCCCTGCCTCATCTCCCTTACAAGTGCGTTGGTCGCATCACCGTGAACTTTGCTCGGGTCGAATGCTTCGTCGATGCGTTGTGCTCGGGTTTCGTCCTTCATCAAGTTGAAGTTCGTGATGAGCAGGGAGCGAACGTCCTCCGAATCGATGCTCTCGTAGAAATCGGCCTCGGTGTCGCAGGCGATTTCGTCGAAGGAGGATGGCAGCTTGCGGTACTGATCGATGGCCTGATTGATGTAGTTGGCCGACGCGAGACCGTCGCCTTCGGCTTGAGCGATGCCGGCGCGAAGCAAGCAGTACGACATCCTCGCGATAATGCTGCCCGGATATGCCGGGTCGATTTTCTGGCAGTCGTTCAGGTTGTCTTCGGCAAGCTCGCAGTTTCGCCTAGCTATGGCTGAGAGCGCTTGGAGTGCGGCGTGGCGAACCGAGAACTGGCCATCGTAGCTTTCGGTCTTCTCGTAGCGGTTGCCGCAGTACTTGCAGACGTACTCCTTCTTATCCGCATGGTATTCGAGTGGCCCACCGCAGGTTTCGCAGTCCCGTTGTCTATAGCTGATCAGCGCCATGACTCGCCTACTTGATCAACAGCAATTTGCGAGAGCGCTCTGCGTAAAGGTTCTCGAGCTCCTGTGCGATGCCCGTTATCGCCGCATCGTCGCCCGAGGAGCATGCGGATTGCAGGTCGAGCATCTTAGAGGATATCCTGTCTTCGATCGCGACGATGACGGGGTGGTTGCCGCTGAACGGGTCTGAATAGCGAACCGTGTCGCTGAGATGCTCGAGTGCGTGGAGAGTGCTCGGGGACATCCCCTTAGACCGGCACATGTCGACGAGGCCTTTCACGTCGATGACCTCTATGTTGCGATTCGCCGCCTGCTCTTTCCTCTCATCGCTTTTCTGTGCGGCTGAGCGCTGGGCGGTAAAGCTGACGATCGTGACGATTATGAAGGCCACGAGCACGACGAGCTGGATGAAAAACGCTATGTTGCCGGGAATGACATTCTGGAAAAAGATGAAGACGGCGCTGAGGAAAATCTGCGCGAAGAAATAGTACATGGCGAATCCGAACAGGGGGATCCCGAAGAAGACCGCCTCGATATCGGGTCTGCTCCCGACAAGCCGTGGAACCGCGAAAACGCAGATGAAGGCCACGACGGTGAATCCGATGGAGATAAACGCCGTGCTGTTCAGCTCGCCGGCGAATAGGTATACCGCCAGACCGTATACGAGGAAGAGCAGCAGCCCTATCGCGCAAGCCGCCAAGTTCCCCGTGCTTACTTTTCCCTTCATGCGTCCCTCCATTTCGCCGGCGTTAAATCCCGCTCATGACCTCTTGCTTTTTCGCATCGAACTCCGCTTGCGTGATGAGTCCCATGTCGAGGAGCTCTTTCGCCTCTTGCAGTCGCTCGGCGGGGCTCTTCTGGCGTGCGGGCTGCGCTGCGGTGCCGCCCGAAGCGGTAATCGCGTCGTTTGGGATGGAAGGCGGTTGCCCTTCGCCTTCAGGGGCCGCCCCCGTGAAGAACTCCTGCACGTTCACGTGTTGGGCCGGTTGAACCGCTTCCGCCGTCGGCTGAGAAGCCGGGTCCTCAGCGAGGTTGAATGGCTGGGCGCCGCCACCCCCTGCGGCGGGGAACGGATTCGCGCTGTTCGCATTGGCCGGATTGAATACGTCGTCGATGACGCTCGTAAGTTCCTGGCCCATCGTGCCCACGCTCATGATGCCGATGCCCGCCCCCATCATGCCGCCCATGGTGCCGTCGTTGCTCGCGAGGGCCTGCAAGATATCCGCCTTTTTCTCGGATAGCCAGTCGTAGCCTTGAATCTCTCGCGCCTCGGCTTCGCTTCTCGCCGTAATGACGCGCGCACGGGCCGATGATTTCGCCGCTTGGACTTCGGCTAAATCATCTTCGCGCGATGTGATCGTTTCCATGTTGAAATAGACGAGCCGTGCGCCGTAATCGTCGAAATAACGCGAGAGCGGCTCGATGAGCAGCTGGCTGATCTCCTTCAAATGGGCGTTGATGTCGAGGTAGTCGATGCGCGCAACGTTCACAATTTTCGTTACGCAGTCTGTAACCTCGGTCGATATGATCCCGCGGAACTTGTCGACGGTATCCTCGGGGCTGAAATCGCGCGTGAACCCGGTGAACTTCTCGACGAACTTCAAGGAGTTGTCGACCACGTACGTAAGGTTTCCGTGGAGCATGAGATGCAGGATGATTTCCAGCTTGGGGTCTTCGACGGTAAGCACGTCGCGCGTGCCCCACGTCATGTCCATGGAATGGTTCTTCTTCACGAAGAACACCTTGCAGGGAAACGGGGTGTCGCCGCCCGTCGCGAATCGCTGGATCCGTTGCAGGAACGGATAATTCTGGGTGTCGAGCGTGTGCCGCCCCGTTCCGAACAGTTCTGCGTGGCCTTCGACCAAGACGATGGCTTCGTGCGTCTCGTCGACGATGAGCTGGGTCGCGCTGTTGAAATCCTCTTTGGGGCTCTTCCAGACCACCTGGTCGGGATTGCCCTCGAATTGGATTACGCTCACGATCTCAGGCATCTTCACTCCTTTGGCCTCATGTTGGAAAAGGGCATAGCTTCCCCGCGTAACGCACCTGAACCGGTATCGTCTCCTCTTCCGTAATGCTATATATATTAGTCTAGAACAGAGGATAGCGCTATATATTATTCATTACTGATCAATCTGGAAACCAGCGGCAACAGTTCACTGCGTCCGGCCCCTGTCAGGGTGGTACGTCGCGTTTGTCGCTGGCGAAGCGCCCATCCATCTTGTTTGCGTTCACCTCGCCGATCTATGAAGAATCCTGCGTAAGCCTCAGATATTCGACCGCAGGCTGTGCGTTTAACCGAGCAGACGCGCGATGCGACCCTGCATGCTCGCCGCGATGGACGAGGCGACTTCTGCTGCGGAAGCGACGCCCGCGGATTCTAGGTCGGATCCGGCGCGTTCAACGGCAGCTGGAGCGAGGCGCGATATTTCCTCGACGCGAAGCATCGCCCAGCCCTCGGGGAGCAGCAGGCTTCTTGCCTCCGCGGCGAAGTGCCTCGCATCGATGTCGTCCGAGCGCCTCTTCCCGCCGATGGCAAACGGCAGCTCGGTCGAGAGGCTTTCGTAGCAGGCGGTGCTCACGAGGTCGTATAACGGTGCGAAACGCAACGTGTTCCAGCTTGCGTCGCGCATGAGCGCGAAGTTTTTCAGGTGGGCATCGAAGTTCCCGATAACGAAGTCGAACACGACCGCAGACCAGAGCTGCTGCAGGTCGTCGATAGGACGTGCGGAATAGCCCCTGATGAGCTGCATCATCCTATTGAGGTGCCCCTCTCCTCCGGACTCATATTTTTGTTCGGGAACGATTCCGAGTGCTTGGCAAAAGTCCTCCTGATGCAGCCGTCGAGGTACGGCTAGCCCGTCGAGCATTGAACATTCCTCGTCAAAGGACCTGTCGAACCGCTCGATGCAAATCACGGAGGTGTCGAGGTCGAGGACCTCCACCGCGGGCGTGCGCAATCCGAGCTCAGATGCCGCCTTCGTGCAGATTGTCTCGTTGACGACGGTGGACGCGAATCGCGCGTGTGCGGGCTTCAGGATGTGCGTGGAGGGGGCGCCTCCTACGGGCTTTCGCCAGCTTCCGTCGGCAGCTCGGTAGAGGCCTAGCTTTGGCTGCGCGCCGGCCAACGACAACCTGGTCTGGTCATCCGTCCAAATCGAGACCGATTGCGTCTCGCTGACAGCCCGCGCAAGTTCCTCGCTGTCGAAACGGTCGTATCGTGCAGCCGGCCGCTCGGACTCTCCGCGGACCTCCACGGCTCCAATGCACTCCCAAGCCAGGTTGGCGAGTATCTTGACGTAGGCTCCGGTGGACACACGGAATGCGCGGGCGTATGCTGCGCGGGGGTTCCCCTCAGGTAGAAGGCCGTCGAAGTAGGGCCTCGTTCGGCGCGCATCGAAGCGGCCTTCCCCGAGCGGCAGCGATAACGATAGGGGCTTCGGATCGGGTGCGTCGAGCCATTGCCGGCTATACGTGAAGCCCTCTCCGATGCCGGGCAGCGTGTCTATGGTTCCGACGAGCTCTTTTTTGCCGAATCGTTCTACGAGGATGTCGATATTCATGGGGAACCCGCCTCGCGACCGATCACGAAGGTGTCTAGCCCGAGGGTGCAGGCAACCCGCAGTGAGCGTCCGAGCTCGGCGGTGGGTTTTCCGTTCTCGAGCGCCGAGAGGAATGGCGTCGAGCAGCCGCTGAAAGCGGCGACCTGCGCCTGCGTGTATCCGAGCTCCTTGCGCCGTTTCCTGATGGCCCGCCCGAATTCATCTGCGGTATTGGCCTTCATCCTGCCTCGTTTCTACGTACGTTTATATCCATGCGTTAGCATTTCAATTATAAACGTACGTTAATAGGTATGAGTGGTTCATGGATATTTCAATGTACGTTGATGAGGTTATTTAACTCCGATGGCAACGAGCAAAGACGTTCCGGCGCCGTTAGACATCTCGAACCAAGGTGTAGGCAGATATGGAGAGATGCCGATAATGACGAGGGCTAAGGCAATTCCCAAAACATTGGCCAGCATGTCCAGTCTCATGGCTCTATTCTCGCAATAATGAGATAAATATAATGAATATACAGTAATATGCCTATTATAAAAGGCATCTTTCAGTTTGGGAGAAAGGAAGACCGATGGGCTTTTTCGGCAGGATAACCGGCAAGGCGAGCGCTCTTTCCAAAGATGACGTTAACGCGCTGAAAGAGCAGTACGGCTCCGTTATCGCCTTAACGCGCGAATGCGAGATGGTGATGGCTCAAGCGGGAAAGGCGATTCCGCTGAGCGAACAGCTCGTCAACGACTTACTGGAATACGTCATATATCTATGCTCTGCCGACGGTAAGGTGATGCCTGCCGAAGTCGAGGCGATCAACTCCATCTTCGGGTCGACGCTTTCTCAAGCTGAATGCGAAAGGATCGGCAAGGAAATCGAAGCCATGGGCGAATCCTGGCAAACCCGAGTCCCGCCATCGTTCGCGGTGCTCTACGAATACATCAAAGCGACGAGAACCGAGCTTCTTGAAGCTCCAAAGCTCGGGCTCGCACTTGTCGATTTCTACAGGACCGTCGGCATAGCCATCGCCCATTCCGACTGCAGGCCCGACGATAAGGAGCTGCAGGCTATAAAAGCGTATTGCGACATGTTAACCGAGCGCCTGAAGAAATAGGGGAACGCTCTCGGCATGCGGCGCAGCCCAAAGAGCAAGGCGTTTCTTGGTATGACGAGCGGGTTCATGCGCGTCTTTTGGGGCAAGGCGCCTGATGAGCTTAACGAGAGAGGTCTCTCTTATGAAAAAGATCCTTCAACTGTTGGCGATGGCAACGGCAGTCGTTTTGCTAATCTTTCCGAGCGCTGCGTTTGCAAACACCTCTTTTCTTGTTGGTGACTGGACTACGAGCAGCGGCGATGCGACGTTCACTTTTCGCGATGACGGGACGTGCATAAGCGACTTCGGTTTCTTTCCCGAGGAGGGAACTTGGCTTGCTCAGGAAACGGGGAGCGCGGCGTTTCCCATTCAGATAGACGGATCGAGCGTGCTCCGGCTTATGCAGCTCGCATATGGCGGAGTCGATGCGGGCTATCATTTCGAAGTACTGAAGTGCAACGACGACAACTTCTATCTTGTGCAGGTATACGGCGATTACACCGCATGGTCTTCGAATTGCAAGTTGCCGCTGACTCGCGTGGGTGCAAAGGCGGATTTCACGTTGCCGCCCGAGGAGGCCCAGCAGGCGCCCGCCGACGAGAAGAGGTCCGAGTTGGATGGAGCTACAGCCAACGACGTTCGGAAAGTCTCCGTCAAATTCGATGATGCCAACACGGTTAACGTCAATTGGGGATGGAATCTGTTCAACAAAGATTCGTCTGAATACGATCACAATATCGCAATGGCGGGGGTCGTTCTCAGTCAGGCAGCCGAATCGGGAGAGGCCGAGGCCGAGCAGCGCATGAAGGATTTCGGCTTTGAGAACATCGCGTCGGTCTATTACAAAGGCAACGACGATAACATGGAAATGCCCGCATCAACCTTCGCTTCGCAGGTAGTCAACTTCGGGGGCGGGAATAAGGTTATCGCAGCCATCGTGGTGCGGGGGACGGGGGATTTCGGCGATAAGCTCACCGATGTGCGCTCCCAGCTGGACGGGTTTTACCCTTCAGCCAATAACGTGAAGTCCCGGTTTCTGTCCTTTTACGGCGACTTGAGCGCTCGGTACGGTTTCAACGTGAATTCCGAGAACACGATTCTATTCATTACGGGCCATAGCCTCGGAGCCGCGGTTGCGAGTCAGCTCGCGCAAATGCTCGAAGGGACCTGTGGCTCGCGGAATGCCATTTTCGACTATAACTATGCGACCCCCAACCATGAGACGTTTAACTATGACAGGGGTGGGTTCACCAACGTTCACAGCATCGTCAACGTCCACGACGCCGTTCCCAATGTGCCTATCGGCTATAAGAAGTACGGAAACGTGTGGTACTACGATTCCTCGCAAAGCAGGTATCGATCCTATTTCGAGGAGATATACGGAGAAACCGGTTGGCATCCGCGAAACATCGGCGATGAGCATGTTCTCCAGACTTATTTATCGATGATGCTCTGTGACCTTCCCGATAACATGGGGCCGGGCGCGGTGAATCCCTATTCGCTCACATCGATTCATTGCCCGGTCGACATCGAGGTTTACGATTCGTCGGGGACGCTCATGGGAAGCATTCGGGGCCAGTCTGCATCGCTTACCGACGCGAGTACGGTCATTGTCATGGTCGATGGCGATGAAAAGTATGTGGTCGCCGCACCTGGCAAGTCCTACGAGGTAAAAATCGTCGGCACTGGCGCCGGGGAGATGACGGTCGTCCAGCAAAGCATCGACCCCTACAGCGGGGAAGCCGTAAGCGAGAAATCATTCGACAACGTCCCGGTCGATCCCGGGAGGGAGTTCTCGCTTTCAATCGACGGTGCGGCGCGAGCGAGCGACGCGGTCCTTGAAGGGGCCGATAACGCCGCCGTGTCCGATTCTAAAGAAGACGGCGTTCAC
>JAFUBE010000943.1 GCA_017460365.1 Eggerthellaceae bacterium | reverse complement strand
GCGGAAGTGACAGATCGTGTCTGACGGGAAGTGTCACAGTGGCGCAAACACACGAGGGGCCGCAGCTGGTGCGGCCCCTTGAGGTGTCTCGTGCGGTATGTGCGAGCGTATTACTGCTTGGTGCTCTCCTTGCCGTTCACGGCGAAGTCGATCTGAGCGTCGTACCAGCTCAGATGTATCTCTTCGGTGTCGATCCAAGCTTGAGCGGCAGCCCGGCGGTCTTCGTCGTCGCCGATGGATACGAGATCCGCTTTCGCGGTCTCGATCTGGGCACGCAACTTCTCGGCCTTATCCTGCACCTTCTCGACGTCGATGGAATCGGCTTCGCACCCGAAGCGGGCAAGGACTGCAAGGTGGTTATGGAGCATCTGGGTGCAGCCGCGGTGAATCAGGAAGACCTTCTGCTCCTTGCCTTCGGGGTCGAGCCACAAGGTGAGCTTGCCGCCTTGATGATTCGTGGCGACAAGGCTCTCGTGATTCTTGATGACGCCATAATGGCCCACGAAACCGGGGACGTCGACGTAGTAGACATCGCCCGCGAAAAGCTCTTTGGTCGGCGTCAATACCGCGCAGCGGTATGCTCCTTCATATGCCATTGCTATTCACCCTGCATTTCGTTGTAAGCAGCGTACACGTCGTCGATGGAACCCTTCATGCGGAAGCACTGCTCGGGAATATCGTCGCACTCACCATCGAGGATGGCGGCAAAGGAGCGGATCGTGTCGTCCAGCTTCACGTACTTGCCGGGCAGACCGGTAAACTGCTCGGCGACGTGGACGCACTGGCCGAAGAACTGCTGCGCCTTGCGCGCGCGGTTAACGGTGAGCTTCTGATCTTCGGAAAGCTCGTCCATACCCAGAATGGCGATGATGTCCTGCAGGTCCTTGTAGTTCTGCAGAAGCTCCTGGATGCCGACGGCCACGCGATAATGCTCCTCGCCGACGATCTGCGGATCGAGCGCGCGAGAAGACGACTCGAGCGGGTCGACGGCCGGGTAAATGCCCAGCTCGGCGATCGAACGCGACAAAACGGTACGGGCATCGAGGTGCGTGAACGTGGTGGCCGGCGCCGGGTCGGTAAGGTCGTCGGCGGGCACGTAAACGGCCTGCACCGACGTAATGGAACCCGTCGCGGTCGACGTGATGCGCTCCTGCATATCGCCCATCTCGGTGGCCAGCGTGGGTTGGTAGCCTACAGCCGAGGGCATGCGGCCGAGAAGTGCGGACACCTCGGAACCGGCCTGCGTAAAGCGGAAGACGTTGTCGATGAACAGAAGAACGTCCTGGCCCTGATCGCGGAAATACTCAGCCTCGGTCAGTCCCGCCAGGCCGACGCGCAGACGCGCTCCGGGAGGCTCGTTCATCTGGCCGTAGACCAGGCAGGTCTTCTCGATAACACCCGACTCGCTCATCTCGAGGAACAGGTCGGTACCCTCGCGGGTGCGCTCGCCCACGCCCGTGAACACCGACGTGCCGCCGTGCTCTTGGGCCAGGTTGTTGATGAGCTCCTGGATGATAACGGTCTTGCCGACGCCGGCGCCGCCGAACAGGCCCGTCTTGCCGCCGCGGACGAACGGCTCGATCAGGTCGATGGCCTTGATGCCGGTCTCGAAGATCTCGGTCGTCGTGGTGAGCTCGTCGAACTCGGGAGCCGGCCGGTGAATCGGCATGAAGCCGGCGAGGTCGTCGGGGATGGGCTTCTCGTCGACGGGCTGGCCGACGACGTTCCAGATGCGCCCGAGCGTGGACGGACCGACGGGCATCATGATGGGATGGCCGGTGTCCTGCACCTCGAGACCGCGGACCAGACCATCGGTCGAGTCCATGGAAACGGAGCGAACGAGGTTGCCGGGCAGCTCGGTCTCGACTTCGAGCACCAGGTCGATTTCGCCCGCCTGGGTCTTCGTCTTCACCGTGAGCGCGTTGTAGATCGACGGGATGGCGTCGGACGGGAATTCAACGTCGACGACAGGACCGACGATACGCACGATGCGACCGACTGCGCCTTTTGTGGCCTCGAGCTCCTCTCTTGAAAATAGTGTTTGTGCCATTTAGTCCTCCAAAGCTGCTGCGCCGCCGACGATCTCGGTGATCTCGGTCGTGATGGCGCCTTGACGTTCACGGTTGTAAATCCTGGTTAGCGTCGCGATCATCTCGGTTGCGTTGTCCGTCGCCGATTTCATGGCCGTGCGGCGCGCGCCCTGCTCGGCGGCAGCCGAGTCGACCAACGCGAAGTACACGTCGGTACGCAGGTATGCCGCCTCGAGGTAAATCAGGCAATGCCTCGTGTCGGGCTCGAACTCGATTTCGCCTTCATGCATGTCGTCGATGTGCTCGCGGAAGTCGAAATAGATGTCTTCCTCGAACCGGTTGATTTCCATCTGCTCGACGAAACTCGAACGCGGGATGGGCAACGTGTTCTTCACGATGAGACGTTGCTCGCCGGCGTTCACCGCATGGTTGAAAACGATGAGCACTTCGTCGATCTCGCCTTTCAGGTAGCCACGGCGAATGTACTCGGCGATTTCCGAAGCTTCGGCATACGTCGGGTCGGCGGAGCGATCCTTCACCTCGACGAGCGGCTTGATACCACGGTACTCGAAGTACCCGCACGCCTTCTTGCCGCACGCGATGATGCTCACCCTGATGCCCTGGGCTTCCTTTTCCCTCATCAGCTTTTCGGCGGCTCGCAGCGCGTTGCTGTTGAAACCGCCGGCCAGGCCGCGATCGGATGACACGACGATAATGACGCTGTGCTTAACTTCGTCATGGGGATTCAGCAGCGGGTCGTCCTTAATGAGGGAATACGCGCTCGTGGAAACGAGCATGTCGGACAATGCCGCAGCCCACGGAAGCGACTCCTCCATGCGCACCGAGGCGCGGCGAATCTTGGCCGCCGCGACCATTTCCATGGTACGCGTGATCTGCTTCGTCGACGTGACGGAGTTGATGCGACGTTCTATGTCGTGAAGGTTAGGCATGCTCTACCTGCCTTACGCTTCCGACGGGGCGAACTGCTCCTTGAAGGCCTCGATGGCCTTCACGAGCGCGTCGGTGCTCTCGTCGGTGAACTTCTTCTCCGTCGCGATGCTGTTC
>JAFUBE010000104.1 GCA_017460365.1 Eggerthellaceae bacterium | reverse complement strand
GCACAGGCACGTGCGCTCGCCGAGCTCGGGGTCGGGATAGCCCACCAGGCAGCTCGCGACCATCCCCTCGTGTTCCTGATAGGCGTTTTCGATTTCTGCGGGGAATATGTTCACGCCGCCGCGTATGACGATGTCCTTGATGCGTCCCGTTATATAGTAATTGCCGTCGTCGCCCACAGTCGCCACGTCACCCGAATGGAACCAGCCGTCCTCGTCGAGGCCCGGGTCGATCGTCCCGTCCTCTTGGAGGAAGCCGTCCATCATCGCAACCGACTTGCACAGCACCTCGCCGGTTTCGGGGTCGAGCTTTATCTGCACGCCATCGATCGGCTTGCCCACGCCTGCCGTGCGGGCATGCAGCGAATCGTCGTAATCGGTGGTGGTGAGCGTTGCCGCAGTCTCGGTCATGCCGAACGAGGACAGCATGCGGCATCCATAGCGCCGCTCGTATTCCTCCGCCGCCGCCTCGGGGCACGGTGCGCCTGCGATCTTTGCCACGCGCAGGCTCGACACGTTCCAGTCGCCGTCTTCGTTCACGCGCATCTCGCGCAAATACATGGTTGGCACGCCGAAATACACGGTCGCGCGCGTCGTCTCGATTGCAGTCAGCGACGATTCGGGCCGGTATTTCTGGAGCGTGACCACCGTGGCGCCCTGCGAGAGCGCCGAATACAGCCCGATCATCCCGTAACTGTGGAAAAAAGGCACGGGAAGGTACAGCACGTCGTCCCGCATGACCCGATAGCAGCGCGCGATAACGCAACCGTTGTGGTAAAACGACCAGAAGCGGTTGACGATCGCCTTGGGCTTGCCCGTCGAACCCGATGAAAACAGCACGATGCGCGCATCCCCGCGCATGGCGGGAAGATACGCCATGCTGTCCTCGCGGCTCGATGCGATCGCGCGCTCCACCGAAGGGCAGCGATCGTGGCGGCAACGGATGGTCATGATCTTCATCGAGGGAAACGCGTCTGCGAGGACGTCGCACGCGTCTGGACGAAACACGATGTACAAGTCGGGATGCACTTGGCGGGCGTAAGCCAGGTAGTCGCGCAGCTCGGCGCGCGGAGAGCACAGCACGAGCATGGCCCCGCACGCCTGCGCCGCAGCCATGACGACGGGAAGGTCTGCCACGTTTTCCGAGGCGAGCGCTATAGTCGACCCCGGACCGATCCCCAGTTTGGTTTCGAAGTACCACATCAGCGTCTTCGTGCGAAGAAACGCCTCCGCGTACGTCAGCGCTTCGCCCGTGCCGATGATGGCCTGTTTGAAAGGTCGCTCCAGGTAGCCTTCGAGAAAATACCGGATGAAAGCATGCTCGGGAAAGTCCGACGTGCCGAACGTCGCCGCAGCATGTCCGCCCTTCTCCTGAATCGCCCCGTCAGCCAATCGAGCCACCGCATCTTTCCCGGCACAACGCGCCGTGCGCATTGACCCGCCTGTTTCGCAATCGATGTCGTATACCGTTATTGTGGGAGCAGGCAAAATGCGGTTAAATGGTCAAAACGGGAAAATGCCCAGGAGAAACGCCGTGACGAGCAGCGCTGCAAAACAACTCATCATCGACGCTTTCATCGAAGAGGTCGAGGCCGGGTCGCTTCGTTCCGTGCAAATCGCGAAGCTCATCAAGAAGCTCGACATCAACCGCAACACGTTCTACTACCATTTCACGAGCAAATACGATGTTGCCCTGCACGTGTTCCGCACCGACCTCGCCCGCGAGCTGACCGACTCGTTTCCCGCGTACGAGCTCGTGAGCCTCGCGCTCGACGACGGGCCGAAAGCGGAGGCGCTGCCCTACTACGTGCACCGGGAAATCGGCGCGCGCACGCTCGATTTCGGCGATTTCTTCAAGGCGCTCGTCAGATGCGTGCTTGGGCGCGAGGCGTTCTACCGCAAGCTGTTCGACCAGCGCGAAACCGAATTCCGCTCGCTCGTGTTCGAGCTATACCAGCAAGCCGTGGGGTCGGACCTCGAGTTCATGCTCGGCGGGCGTTACCTGCCGCCGCCCACGTTCGAGTATTTTCGCCACCAGTACACCGAGCTCATCTACGACACCGCCGCCTATTGCCTGCGCCACAGCCGCGATGCCCGCAACATGCTCGACAACACGGTGAACCCGTTCTGGAACATGCCCTACGAAGCGCTTGTGCATGCAATACAGTCGCATCCGATCAAGCGCCCCCGCAGTGCATGAGGCTTATGCCATCCTGCTTTAACGGCTTGCCTCTCCCCTACTTGTACGTACCCGACCCGTCGTAGAGATGCGTGGTCACGACCGAGAAATGGAAAATCGGGCGATCGACGCGCAGAATGCGCATGGGATTGTGCACGATGCCAGCAGGTGCGAATATGATCGACGACTTCGTGATCAGATGCGCCTCCCCGTCGATGGTGAACTCGATCTCGCCACCCAGGTCGGTCGGGTTTTCGGGATCCGATCCGATGAAGCCGATCAGCTCGTCGGCATCGTCGTGCACGTGTTCCACGAAAATCGGATCGCGCTCGGGCACCTTGGAATACCACGCCGTGTTCATCTGGAAAGCACCAGGCACCACGTTGCCGTCGATCCACGCCACCCGGTGCGCGAACTTGTCGTACAGCTCTTTGAAGCCAGCCTCCATCGTCGGCGCTCCAAGCGCGTCT
>JAFUBE010000942.1 GCA_017460365.1 Eggerthellaceae bacterium | reverse complement strand
GGCGGTGCCCCGGTTCGTGCCCGGCGGCAGGCGGGGAGGCTCCGGGACACTCGGAATCCGACGCTGCATTAGAGCTGGGCGATGCGCGCGCGAAGCTCTTTGTAGCGGATGGAAGGTTCGATCTCGCCTTGTGTCTCGAGCGGGCTCGATATCGAAGCGGGACTTGCGACCTTTATGATGGGCGGCGATTGGATGCGCTTGAACGCGCTCGTGCGCATGGATTTCATTGCCCAGTCGAACTCCTCCACGAACGCTTTGGGGTCATCGAGGCCGTAGAAACGCACCCATTTGGCAACATCCAGGCTCTGCAGGCGGTCATCGAGGTAATGTCCGAGAATAGAACAGGCACCCGCATCGACGTTCGGGCTGTCGAGCAACTGCTCGACGAGCCAGTCGTGGTAGAACCACTTCATGGGGTCTTTCTGCCCATCCGAGAGCTCCGCCGAGGGCATCACGGCCCAGTTGTAACCGCCTTCGGTCACTTCAGGCAACAGGTTTTCGGGAATCACCTCGACGCCCGGCTGGCCGTTTATGGCGCGCGCAAGCTCGAAAAGGCGCGTCTTCGTGAGGTCGCCGATGGGGGCGAGTGCGCCGATGGCGTCGCCGTAAAGGGTGGCGTACCCGAACGCGCACTCGACGCGGTTACCGTTGTTCGCGACCACTCCCCCTTCAAGCGCTGCGAACGTTGACAGCAGGTTTCCGCGCACGCGCGCCTGCACGTTTTCCAATGCAAGGCCACCCAATACGTTCTCCTCACCCTCTTTGGGAGCGTATCCGAACGCCCGCACGGCCGCTTCGGTGGCCTCTACCAAGCCCTCGATCGACCCATTGCGCAACGTGATTCCGAGCGCATCGGCCAGCGCTGTAGCATTCGCTTTCGTCTCCGGCGAATTGAACGCAGTTGCGAGGTTGAACCCCCTGACGCGCTCGGATCCGAGCGCAAGCGTTATGATGGCAGCCACGATCGAGCTGTCGAGACCGCCAGAAAGCCCGATCACCCAATTCGGCTTCCACGTGAGCACCTGTTCGTCGAAACGCCTGAGCGTCTTCACGAGCGCTGCCAGCAATTTGTTGCGGCATGGATCGGCGATTTCCCCCCGCTCGCTGAGCGACACGAGCGCGAAGTCTTCTTCGAAATCATCGCGAAGGCGGGCAAGGAGCGTGCCGTCGTTAGCGAACACGCTTGTTCCGCCGTCGAATGCCAGCACCTTCTTGTCGACATTGCGCATGCCGACGGGGCGCATAACGATTCCCGGCCAGGATGCGCGCGCGGGCGCCTTGTCGGCCCATGGCTCAAGGTCGGAGAAGACCGCGAAATCGCATCCCTGCGGTTGCGAGCCGAGACCGATCTGGTAGCTTTCTCCCGCTGCTTCCAAGATGACCACGTTGCCCGCAACGTCGATGCGCGAATCGTTCAGAGCGATCAGGCGCACGTCGGTCGCATCGGAAAGGGATCCTGGCAGCACGAGCAAATCGGCACCCGCTTCAACGGCGAGCGCAACCATCTTTTCCTGCACGAAAAAGTTGTGCGACGGCATCTCGTCTACGAGTTCCGGCTGGCCTACAGCCACCTTCAATTTTGACAAATCGCCCATCTAACGGCTCCTTGGCTTCGAGAACTTCAATCGTTGAACGATGTACTCGCGAACGAGCAGGATTACGAGTATCGACATCACGATGAGGTAGCCCACTACAGCGCCTTCAAGCTGCATCATCGTGGTCATGAGTATGAGCACCAGAAGCGAAAAGCCGAATGTGATCAGGTACAAGTTGAGCACGACCTGCTGGCGGCGAAGAATCGTTATGATCTGGTACAAAAAATCGATGACGGCAGTCACGCCGCCGGCGGCGAGCATGATGAGCGCCAGCTGCGTGTACGGACCGAAATCGAAGCCGTACATGAAGCTCATGACAGGAATGCCGATCCACAGCATGAGGAGCACTCCTGCGACGGTGATCGCCAAGATGAGCACCACCATGCCGATGATGAGGATGTCGAACCGGTGACGGCGAGATTCGTCGGCCCACGCTTGGGCCATTTTCACGAGCAGCGGCCGGTAGATGAGTTGCACCGTTATGAGGATGGCTTGCGCCGGGAAATACAGCGCGTTGAAGTACAGCTGGTCGTCGTAGGGCAAATTCGCGCCCTGCATGACGAACTTCGGCATGTTGTCGATGAGCGCGTAGAGGAACAGAGCGAGAAACACGGGAAAGCACGCCTTGAACAGCTCGATGACCGAATGAATGGTCATCGGGGTTGACCGCGGGGTTTCCAGGAGCGTGAGCGGGAACGTAATGAACAGGAACGACGCAGCCGCGCCGATCGCCATCGCGATAGCCGCGATTCCCAAGTCGCCGGTGACGAACAGCACGATGGCATAGAGCGCAAACGCCGCAACCGAGCGGATCGCAAGCGAAGCGCCGCCGAGGTAAAGCTTGTCAACCTGCTGGAGCCGGCCTTCGTAAACCTCCCCAAGTGCGTCGAACGCCTTGTACACGAATATGCCCATGCACATCGTGAACATCTCGCCTTCGTAGCCGAGCACTTTGCAGAACAGGAAGCCGACGACGATCATGGCCGCGCACGTCGCGAAACGATTCACCTGGTAGTCGCTGAACGAATGGTATTCGTCGAGGTCGGAAACCTGGTAGGTCCGCACGCCGTAGGTGCCGATGATGTATAGGAGGTTTGCCACGACGAACGCGAACGAGAACATGCCGGCGCGCTCGACGCCCGCCAGCTGCGTCACCACGATCGTGAGGAAGGGAAACACGACGCCCCATGCCCCTTGGCCGATGGAATTGAGCGCAAAATCGCGCGATGTGCGTCCCGAGGCGTACTCTTCTTCCTGGTCGGCCAAGCCCCCGTCGGACACCGCTCCCATCACGCGGTCGAACCAGTTGTTGATGAGCTGCCTGATCGGATTCACGCGTTTGGGCTTTGCGTTTCGCGAATGTTTGGCAGCCGTTTGCGCCGACTCGGATGCGCCCGTGCGCGACCGGCCGGCATCGAGAATCGATCCGGTGTCGCGGATGCGGGCCTTGGCGCGCCTATAGCTCGCCGCCGACTTTCTTCGCGTGGGTCTCGGCGTGTTGCGATTTTGGTCGTTTTGCTCGTCCACGGCGTTTACTCGGCTTCAAGCAGCTCGATTTCGAACGTGAGGTTTTTGCCCGCAAGGGGGTGGTTCATGTCGAGCGACACCGTCTTTTCGTCTTTTTCGACGACGACGCACGGCATGGGGACGCCTTGGGCGCTCGCGAGCCGAAGCTGCTGTCCCACCTGCAGGTTCTCAGAACCGGGAAGCATGGCGATCTCGAGTTTGGCGATCTTGCCTTCATCTCGTTCGCCGTATGCGTCGGCCGCAGGGATTTTCACCGTCTTCTTCTCGCCTATTTCCATATCGCGCACTGCGGCATCGAATCCGGGAATCATCTGGCCTGCCATGCAGGTGAATGAGAGCGGTTCGTTACGGTCGTACGACGAGTCGAACTTCGTTCCATCGTCGAGCGTGCCGGTGTAATGCACTTTTACGCTTTTACCTTCGTTGGACATCTCGATTCCTTTCGGATAGCCTAAAACCCTTCTAGTCT
>JAFUBE010000941.1 GCA_017460365.1 Eggerthellaceae bacterium | reverse complement strand
TCGTGTCTGACGGGAAATGTCACACGCTGGCTATGAAGACGCGTTAACCGAGACGTAGTCGATTGCAACGGAAGTGCTCTCTAAGCCGGCGGGTTGAATGGTGAGCGTTGCGGTTCCAGGTGCGTCGCGATAGACGATCGCCTGTGCACGTCCCCGGTAGGTGGCGAATGAGCCCGAATCGTAGCGTTCAGTCGTGGCGGGCCGAGCGCTTCCGAAACCGAGAAGCTCGCCGTCTTCCACGGTTGCCGTTAGCTGCATATCGCAGCTCGATTCCACTTCGCCGTTCGACCCCCGGATGGCAACGTCGACGTACACGATGCCGCCGGCTTTGCCGCTTCTCGTCTCGGGACGCGCTTCAACGTGCAGCCTGCTATCGGCAGAGACGAGCTGCGAGTGGCCGAGTTCGCGTCCGTCGCGGTCGAGGGCTATGGCTCGTAGCGTGCCTGGCTCGTAGGCGAGCTTGAACTTCGCGACGAAGCGCCGAACCGGCTGCGTGGATACTTCCTCGCCGTTCAGCTCCAGGCGCACGGCATGCGCATGAGCGTCGTACACCTCCACTTCGGCTACCATGCCTTCGCATCCCGCCCACGACCAACTCGGTATCGCGTCGGTTCCGCGCCATGTTGCGCGGTAGGTTTTCTTGGCCATCATATTCACCGGGCGCACCATGATGGATGGCTTTACCAGCTTCCCCCATACGGCGCCGGCCAACGCTGCAGGGGCACCCGCCTGGCCGAGTAGGTCAATTGCTCCTGACCCTGCGAGCAGCCAGGGCCAAGGCTTGCTGAAACCGGCTTCCTCGGCGGTGTACGCCCATGCGCCCGCTCCCGCTTCGCCCAGGTAATCCCATCCAGCCCACATGAAATCGCCTATGACCGACGGCAGCTTCTCGACGAGCCGCCAGTTGCGGTCTATCTCGTGCGGAAACGTCTCCGAACCGACGATCAGCCGATCGGGGTGTTTGCGGGCATCAACCTTATACCGTGCAGCTGCGTAGTTGTACCCTGCGATATCGAGCGCGTCGAGGCCGGGGGATACGATCTTGTCCGCTCCTGGCGCGTTGGCGAGATAGGTCATGCTCGAACCCCAAGCCTGAGCTGCAAGGTTGAACAACATGCTGTCTCGCGGCGCGCCTCCGTCTTGCGCAGCTTCCGAGACGCCGCTCCCGCTGGAATACCAGCCGCGCCCAGCGTGTTCCATGACCATCATCGCGAGGTTCAAACCGGCCGTAACGGGTCGTGTCGGATCGAGAGAATGAGCAAGTTCCACGAGCGAACGCTCGATGGCTACGCCGCTTTTGGTGATGGGGTCGGCCACTTCGTTTCCGATGGAATACATGATCACGCTCGGGTGGTTGTAATCATGCGAGACGCTGCGCGCGAGGTCGTGATCGCACCAATCGAGGAACTCGCTCGCGTAATCGTGCGCGCTCTTGCGCGTGAACCACATGTCCCACGATTCTTCCATGATATACATGCCGATCTCATCGCATGCTTCAAGCAGGGAAGAGGGGGAGGGGTTATGCGCCACGCGGACGGCGTTGAAGCCTGCGGCCTTCATGATGCGAATGCGACGGCGCTCGCTTTCTGGAAACGAGGCTGCGCCGATCACGCCGTTGTCGCAATGGATGCAGCCTCCGCGCAAAAGGGTTTCTCGTCCGTTCACGAACAGGCCTTCTGGGCCCCATTCGACAGTTCGGATGCCGAAGGTCGAATCCGCAGTGTCAACGACTCGTCCGTCGTGAAGCAACTCGACATGGCAGGTGTAGAGGCTCGGTTGCTCGGCTGACCAGAGCCGCGCGTTGGGAATCGCGATCTCGCATGAAGTGCCCGTGCCTTCGCCGACAACGTTTCCAGCTTCGTCTATGACGGCCACATGGGCTGTACCGCCGGTTGATAGGACATCCACGCGCACGACTGCCGGCGTAAGCGATAGCGTCGTAACCTTCACGCCCTCGGCCTCGATGTGCGCCGTACCGCCTTCCCAGAGCCACACCTGGCGGTACAGGCCGCCGCCCGAATACCAACGACAATCAGGCTGATCGGAATTATCGGCCTGCATCTCGATGATGTTCTCTCCCCTGTGAACAACGTCGGACACATCGACGAAAAACGGAATGAACCCGTAAGGCGGTGCAGCGATTTCAGCCCCATTGACCATTATCTTGGGATTGCGGTACACACCTTCGAACTCGATCATGACCACTTGCGGCTCTTCAAGCGTAAACGTCTTTCGATAGCGGTACCGGGCGCCATAGTAATAGCCCGATGCGCTTGCCGCTGGAGCGTCTGGGCCTCGGCGATTCCCGAGCATGGCGTCGTGCGGAACCACGACGGGAGCAAACCGTCCGTCGTCGCGCGCGAACTCCCACCCATCGCAAAACGAAGATCTGATCATGTGGCACCTCTTATCGTGAACGAGAGAAGAACGAAGTCCATTCTAGCCAAATCGGCTGCGCATCTTCCAGGCAAACGCGTCCATATTGCCATCGTGTGACACTTCCCGTCAGACACGAAGTGTCATTTTTTGAGGAAGACGTGCGGTGGAGCAAGCGCCACCCAAAAAATACCTCTTCGTGTCTGACGGGAAGTGTCACGGACGCGCAGATGTGACAGATCGTGTCTGACGGGAAGTGTCACACTGCGGTTTTCCGAGGGAACGGTCTATTCGCGTTACGAAGCGAGCGCCATGGAATCGAAATAGCGCTGACCCGCAGACCTGCTCGCCTCGTCGCGGGCGGCATCGATGCGCTCGTAATTGTCGAGCAACATTTCCACAACGCTTGAGCAGGTGGCTCCTGCCTGCACGTCTTGGAGCAGAACGTTCGATGCTTCGTCGCGCGTCATGCCCTTTCGATACGGCCGCTCTTCGGTGATTGCCGAGAAGATGTCGGCAACCGCCATGATTCGCTCGCCGAGCCCGATTTCGTCTCCTTCGAGGTGGAAGGGGTAGCCGCGTCCGTTGATTTTCTCATGATGATGCGAAGCCCATTTGCCGATCTTATCGAAACCCTTAGCATCGAGCAGCACGAGCGCTGTGTAATACGGGTGCTCTTTGACGATGTTGAACTCGGCGTCGGTCAACCGCCCGGGCTTCTCGAGAATCTTGCGCGGCACGGCGAGCTTGCCGATATCGTGCAGGTTGCCGGCGATTTCCATCTGCACGACGTCCTCGTCGTCGAATCCCGCCAACAATGCGAGTTCGCGTGCCGACGCCGCGACGCCTGCGGAATGCATGGCCGTGAACGGGCTGCGGTAGTCGATGATGCGCGAGGCGAACCGCGTGTATTGCACCGTCTCCTGCAAGGAAACCGGCGCGATATCGCCGGTGAAGTACAGCAGGAACTGCGGGTTGTGGGCGAGATCCATCCAAACGTACTCGGTGCCCGAAAGCGCCAGCAGCGACTCGACCGCATGTGGGCAATATTCGGTTCCGGCGCGGCGCTTCACGAAGTCGCATATCGCTTTCGCCTGATTCAGGATGGGCTCGTTGGCTCTCACGGCGAGCGAAACGGTATCGGCGAGATGCACGATCGAGGCGATGCGCATAAGCCTGTCGTCGATCGCGCATCCTGCATCGTCGCATTTCACGTACTCGCTCCAGGCGTATTGGCTGAACCCGATGACCGTAGCGAGCTCGTCGAAGCCGGGCAAATCCGCCACCATGCGCGCGCCCGACGCCGCGATCTCCGGTCCGCGCCGTTCCACTTCGCTTATGCTGAGCGCACGCTCGGTGATCACCGAGCCGATATCGTGCAGCGTGGCGCCATACAGCGCGAGCAGCTGGTCGTCTTCCGGCAAGCCCGACTCCTTGGCGAGGAAGTATGACAGGTAAGCCGTCTGCTCGTGATGGTGCTCGACCTCGGGATTCACGAGGTTCATCGATTTCGCGAGCGCGACGAGCAACGAGCGCATGTTCGTGAATTCATTCGTTTCCATAGCTAGACAGTGTACCATTGCAAACCGAATCGCGTTGCAATTGAAGCAACGGTGGTGCAGTTGGTGCAACGATGCTTTCACTATGCCTATGAACTGGGTAAACGTTCGCTGAAGACACGATAGCTCGTCCATAGAATCAGCACTTCGACTGCCGTTCGCGGAAAAGAACCGCCCGCAGGCGCGCAAGGCGCTATTTTATCCGAGGAGTTATTCACCACACGAGGAAGAGGAGACAAAAATGGAGACCAACGTCCGCGATTATGCCAAGATGGAACTCAAGGAACTCATCGAGTCGATCATCCGCGATTCCAAGCTGCAGGGCACGATCACCTATCCGCTGCGCACGGAAGGCTATCACAAGTGCTCTAACCTGCTCAACACCGACCGCCTCTAAACCGATAGGCGAAAGAGCAATTCTCGCTGCGGCAGGACAAGGTTCCTGCCGCAGTTTTTTATGCCCAAATCGGCTACACTGTTACCAATGCGTATAAGCGGGCGATGAGCCCCCGAGAGAAAGATGGTGACAGACATGGCTGCTCCAATTCCCGAACATGTGCGCAACATCGCGCTCGTCGGCCAAGACGGTGCTGGCAAAACCTCGCTTGCCGAGGCGATGTTGTTCGTTAGCGGTCGTACGCCCCGCATGGGCACGACCAGCGATGGGAAATCCTACCTCGACTACGACCCCGAGGAAATCCGCCGCAAGTTCACCATTTCCACCTCGATCGCTCCGATTCCCTACAAGGATTACAAGATCAACTTGCTCGACACGTCGGGCCACCCCGACTTCATCGGCGATACCTTCGCAACGATGTACGCCGCTGAAATGGCCATGTTCGTGGTCGACGCTGTCGACGGCCCACAGGTCATGACGACGCGCCTGTGGAAAGAAGCCGAGAAGCTGAACATTTCGCGTTCGGTATTCATCAACCACATCGACCGTGAGAACGCCGATTTCGGCGCCGCCATGGCGCTATTGCATGCGCGCTTCGGCCAGCGCTTGAGCCCGGTCACGCTGCCCATCGGCCAGCAGGCCGATTTCGAGGGCGTCATCGACGTCGTCATGATGAAAGCCCGCTACTTCGGCAAAGACGACACCGAAGAGCGCATCGAAGACATCCCGGCCGAATACCAGGAGCGCGCCGACTCGGCCCGCGAGCGCCTCATCGACGCCATCGCGGAGGCCGACGAGGAAATCATGATGAAGTACCTCGAAGGCGAGGAGCTCACGCAAGAAGAAATCGAGAAGTGTATCCACGACGCCATCAACCAGGGCATCTTCGTGCCGGTCTACCTCGGTTCCACCATGGTCAAGCAGGGCATCATGGCGCTGATGGAGGGCATCACCACCTTCTTCCCGCATCCGCGCGAGCATGCGGCCTCCGTGTTGGCCAATGGCGACAAGATCGCTATCGACGAGACGGGCGAGCCGGCGGGTTTCGTGTTCAAGTCGACTTCCGACGCGTTCGTGGGGCGCCTGTCTTACGTGAAGGTGCTCACCGGCGTGCTCGAGCCCGGCCAAGACGTCGTGAACGCGCGCACCGGCGACAAGGACCGCATCGGCAAGCTGCTCGTCATGATGGGCAAGGAAAGCACCGAGGTGAAGTCGGCCAAAGCCGGCGATATCATCGTCATCCCGAAGCTCGACGAAGCGCGCCCGGGCGACACGCTATCAGCGTCAGGCGACGTCGAGATCGCCCCGATTCCGTTCCCGAAGCCGCAGTATCCGGTCGCCATCGAGGCCGTGAACAAGAAGGAAGAGGACAAACTCGGCACCTTCCTCGCCAAAGCCGCTGAAACCGATCCCACGATTCAGATCCGCCGCGACGAGGAAACGCACCAGACCATCGTCAACGCCATGGGCGACGAGCAGATCAACACGCTGCTCACGCGCTTGAAGGAAACGGCCAACGTGGAGGCCCAGCTCATTCCCGTGCGCATCCCGTACCGCGAGACGATCCGCAAGAAGGCCGAGGCTCAGGGCCGTCACAAGAAGCAGACCGGCGGTTCCGGCCAGTTCGGCGATTGCTGGCTGCGCCTCGAGCCGAACACCGGGCTCGGTTACGAGTTTGTCGACGAGATCAAGGGCGGCGCGATTCCCGGCGGCCTCATTCCGGCTGTCGACAAAGGCGTGCAGGACGCCATGGCAGAAGGCTTCCTCGCCGGCTATCCCATGGTCGACGTGAAATGCACCGTGTACGACGGCTCGTACCATTCCGTCGACTCGAACGAAATGGCGTTCAAGACGGCGGCGCGCATCGGCTTCCGCGCATGCTGCGACCAGGCGTCGCCGGTCATCCTCGAGCCGATGGCCGACATGCGCGTCACGGTGACCGACGAGTACGCCGGCGCCGTGATGGGCGACATCTCAACGCGTCGCGGCCGCATCGTGGGTACCGATGCCGCAGATGCCGGCGAAACGGTCATCATCATGCGCGCACCGTATGCCGAGGTCGTGAACTACACGCGCGATCTCCGCTCGATGACGCGCGGCCAGGGCACCTACGAAATCGAGATCAACGGCTACGAGCAAGCTCCGGCTGACGTGCAGAAGAAGCTCGTCGAGGAATACCAGGCGGCTCGCGCAGCGGGCAACTAGCCCGAGCACATCACCACGGAAAGGGGCGGCTGCGCGGCCGCCCTTTTTCGTTACGAGCAAAGCTGGAACATGGAGGCCCTTTGCCTTCCAACCGGGTGAGAGGAACGATGATGAAGCACACGTTCACGTTCATGGGTACTGGCGCCGGCTGCGGCGTGCCGGCGTTCTTCTGCGATTGCCCTGCGTGCGAGGAAGCACGCGCAAACCCGAACGCCCGTCGCGGCGACTGCGGCGTGATGGTCACGGGATCGACGCGCACGCTTATCGACACGCCTCCCGATATCCGCAGTTACTTCAACCGTGAAGGCGTTCGTTACATCGACGACCTTATCTTCACGCATTGGCATTACGATCACGTGGGCGGACTCGGCGAGCTCGAATACATGGTCCAGCTGCTCACCAAGAAGGCGTTGCCGACGTTCGCAAGTCCGTACACGCTTGAAAGCATCGGACGCGAGTTCGAATACATGATGTACTGTCTGGCACGATGCCCGATCGAACCGTTCGAGCAATTCGAAATCGACGATGTTCGCTACACGGCCCTGCCGGTCACGCATGCGCCGGGCACGTATGGCTATCTCATCGAAACCGACGAGACGCGGCTGTTCTACGCGAGCGACACCGGCAAGCTGCCGCCCGAAACCGCGGAGCGCATTCGCGGAGTCGATATCCTCGCAATGGATGCGACTTACTGGAAGGAAAACGGTTACCCGCAAAACCACCACAGCGTGCAGGAATGCATCGAGGAAGGCCTCGAACTCGATGCGGGCAAGATTTACCTCACGCACATGTGCATGCACTATTCGGAACCGATCACGTTAGCGCAACTGGAAGAGTACCTCGAACAATACGACGGCCGCGTGACCCCCGCCGCCGACGGCCTGTCCTTCGAGATCTAGGCCATAAGGCGTGACGCTTCACGCCAGACCCGATCTGTCACACCTGCGCGCATGGTTCGGCGCTGGCGCGCTGCGGGCGGCACGAGTGCCGCCCCTACGAAGTCGACCGGGCCATGGGAGAACCTCCCGTAGGAGCGGCAGCGCCGAACGAGTTCAACAAACCTTGTCTTTCGCGTGAAGCCCGTAGGGGCGGCACTCGTGCCGCCCGCGGCGCGCGAGCGCCGAACCATGCGCGCAGGTGTGACAGATCGGGGCTGGCGTGAAGCGTCACGCCTCCCCGAGCGTTCTTCCGCCGGGCCCGATGTTCACGTCGTAGAGCAGCTCGAGGAACAGGTAGAATGCGACGAGGCCGACGAACAAACCGTTGGCAG
>JAFUBE010000940.1 GCA_017460365.1 Eggerthellaceae bacterium | reverse complement strand
TTACCCGTGTCGGTCGAGAAAACGGACAGGTGCGTCGCCTGAATGGCTTGCGACGGCTTGCTCCCGTCACCCGCCGCACCGGAGTCCGAGCCTTCCGCGATTGCAAGGCCCGGCATCAAACACAGCGCCATTACCAGACCGAGCAGAATACTCGCAAGCTGCATCTTCTTCGTCTTCATGAACAACCTTTCCCCGCTGTTGCCGCAGTCGCCGGCGTAGCCATTCGGAACGCGTATCCTCGCCGCGACGACAGCCGCATTCGGCGGCCGCGCATCGCGGGCATAATGCCATGCTAGCGCCCATCCCATATTATCGGACACCTCGCGTGCGAACGGAAGGGGGTTTCCAGATTGTCGTCAACCAGAACCTGTGGGTCTGTGAATCTGTGGAACAACATTGGTCCAGTGTGGATTCCACACGCGAGCGATATGCCAACCTGCAGTGCGCACGATGACAAACGCCTCCGGCCCCTTTGTCACGACCGACCCCTTTGTCACCGCGGCAGCCACGCGGCAGAATGCGGCAGCGGAACCGCGAGCCATCACACCCTGTCATGGTCGTTTAACGGAGAATAACGGAACTTAACGGATAATAACGGAACTTAACGGAGAATAACGGAAAGCACAGAGCAAAACGCGGGTTACAAAGGAGCCGCCCATGTCGAACGTTCCCATCTTCCGGCCTTCCTTCGGCAACAGGCCCGACCGCATTGTCGGACGTGAAGATGTGCTCCAAGCATACGCCAACGGGTTGGCGAGCTATACCGGTAGCCGCGACCGCTCCGTGCTGATCACAGGCCAGAGGGGCATGGGCAAGACAGCATTGCTGTTGGAGATGGCCGACGCCGCGGCTGAAGCAGGCTTCGTCCCCGCACGCGTGACTTGCGGCCCAACCATGCTCGACGATATCATCGACACACTCCAGCGCAAGGGCGCTCCGTTCGTCAAGGACAGGAAGACGCCCATCAAGGGGTTCAGCGCCGGCGCGCTCGGCTTCTCCTTCGGTCTAACGTTTACCGATGAAGCACGCAATTCGTATGGCTTCCGCGCCAAACTGGAGATGATATGCGAACGACTGGGCGATGCGGGTAAGGGCGTTGCCCTGCTCGTCGACGAAGTCCAGCCCGCCTCCGAGCCCATCAGGCAGCTGGCGACCACCTACCAGGAGCTCGTCGGCGACGAGGTGAACATAGCCATCGTGATGGCCGGCTTGCCTGCGGTCATTTCGGAGGTCCTCGAAGAGGACACGCTCACCTTCCTCAACCGAGCGCGCAAGATCGACCTCGGGCCCATACCGACCCCTGCAGTCAGAGCGTACTACGCCACCGCATTCAAGCGCATCGGCAGGGACATCGACGACCCGACCCTCGACCGTGCCGCCGAAGCCGTCGAGGGATTCCCCTACCTTTTGCAGCTTCTGGGCTACTATCTTGTCGAGTACACGTCCGAGGGCGATCGAATCTCGGAGCCGATCCTCAGCCGCGCGCTAGACGCCGCCGTCACGGAGCTGGACGCGAACGTCTTCGGGGCAATGCTGCGCCCGCTCTCCCGTGCGGATATGGACTTCCTGCGGGCCATGTCGATCGACTCGGGCGAACCCACGCACGTGGGCGACCTCGAGGAACGGCTCGGAGTGTCGCAGGGCCACGTGCAGTCGTACCGTAGAAGGCTCATCGACGCCGGGCTGATCACGAGCCCGCGCCGGGGCGAGCTCGCCTTCGTGATTCCCCAGCTTGGCACCTACCTCCAACGAAGCTCGGAACGCTAATCCAGTCCAGCGTTCGACTGCCCTGCCCCGGGTCTGCCAGAAGCAGCCACAATCTCCGAGCCGCCGCAGCCAAGACGTGCGACGAACCACCGCCCCCGTCACACAGGCTAGCCTACCCGGGAGATGCCGTCGCTGGTGGCGGTGCGGCCGTCGGTGGTGGTCACGCGGACCGACCAGGCCATGGGGGCCTTGCGGGCCTGCGTGCACTTCGGGATCTTGATGGTGATCGTGCTGCCGTCCGCCGAGGACTCCGCGCCGGACT
>JAFUBE010000939.1 GCA_017460365.1 Eggerthellaceae bacterium | reverse complement strand
GCCGCATGCCAATCGCCTGATACGTCGCTGCACGACGCGCCCGAATCGACGAGCCATTGCGCTACCTGCATGCTTTCGAGCTCGGATAGGCCACCTGACGCACCGGCTGAGTCGTCGTACACATCGCAGCAGTTCAGTTTCACGAAAACGGGAAAGCCCTCCCCCACGCGCTTTCGCACGGCGGATACGCATTCGCACGCCAGACGCGCGCGGTTTTCGAGGGAGCCTCCGTACTTGTCGTCGCGCTTGTTGAAGCGCCCGTCGAGAAACTGCGAGAGCAGGTACCCGTGCGCCGCGTGGATCTCAACCCCGTCGAAACCCACCTCTTCGGCACGCGCGGCAGCGGCGGCGAACGCGTTCTTCACGCGGATGAGGTCCGGCACCGCGGCTGCACGCGGAACCAATCCGGTCGCAGGGTGCTCGACCGCCGAAGGGCCCAGGATGTTCACGTTCGTCGCCCCCGGCTTCGCGCCGGCAATCCTACGCGGATCGCCTTCGGCAAGCTTGCTCTTCGAGCCTCCGTACACGAGCTGGGCCACGATCTTAGCGCCGCCTTCATGGACGAGGTCGACCAAGGTGCGGTACTCGCCAAGCGCCGCATCGGCTGCGAGGCTCAAACAGCGCTCAGACGGCTTGCCGTCGGCGCTCACCGAGCAATACCCCGTAATGAGCACGCCCACACCGCCTTCGGAAAGCCCCCGGTACAAGTCGCCAAGGCGCTTGGTCGGCGCCCCCTCGACCGTCGCGAGCGATTCGGCCGTAGCCGAGCGCACCACGCGGTTGCGCGACGTCATGTTCCCTATGGTAAGCCCTTCGAACAGCTTCGACATGGTTCCCCCGTTCGTCCTAGCAGGTCAGACCCAGCAAAACGAGTGCCACCGGCCCAAAGGCAAGCGGCACTGGATCATTCGCTCCTATTGTAGCTGATTGCGCTTACGCGCCGACGAGTTCGCGTTGCTTCGCACCCGAGCGCGTCGAAACGCTGTTTTGCGCGGGACTCTTCACGCTGTCGTACATAATTGGATCGGTTTCGCCCCGTCCGCCGTAGAAGACGCTGAAGGAGTCGTCTGCCTGCGCGGAAGCGCCAGGTGCGATACCCATACGGGCATGCTCGCCGCCGGTTCCGTCTACGTTCGAAGGATAGGCCTGCGTTTTCTTTTCGCGCGTCTCGAACGCTTGGGGCTCCACGCGCGCTGCGCCGCTGCTGCCGATAGTGCCGTCGTTGTTCAAATCGACGTCGAGAAATTCTTCCATTCGGTCGACCGCGCGCGAGAAGAAGCCCGACGCCTTGTCCTTCAGCGAATCGGCAACCTCACCGGCCTTGTCGGCCACGCGCGGCTTCTCGTCGTACGCTTCGTAAGCCTCGCCGCCGACTTCGCTATCGTAGCTTGCCGCGGAACCTACCGGATTGCGGGTTTCGGCACCCATGGAGCCATCCATGCGCATCGGGCTCGGACGTTCGACGGCTGCCCAAGCTCCGTCGTCGCCTCCCATGTGTTCGGTTGTCTTGTCATAGAAGCCGACCTCCTTCGGACCCGGATCGCTTTGCGCTCCGGGGTTTGATCCTTGATGCGGTTCGGGACCGCCGCCGTTGTTCATGAACCTGGACAGCTCGGAGTTGTCGGGCTGGCCGCTCGTCGTATTGGCGTTCATTTGGGTTTTCATCGTGCCGTTAACGTCTCCGCCCTGGTTCTCGTGGTTGCCGCCCGTCGATTGGTTGTTTCCCCAATCGGCTCGCTGGGGCTGGTTCCAGTTCGTCTGAGCGCCTGATGCGCCGCTGTTCATACTTGCCGTCATGCTAAACGCCCCCGTCCTGATTGTTGGTGGCGGCATTGCACTTCTCCTTCACAGTGCTCACGCCACCGCTCATCGCCTGGTTGTTCGGGGCGTCCGTATCGTTGCCCTGGTCCCAACCTTGCGTCGAACACGCCTTGTCGATCTGCTCTTGGAACTTATGGTTCGTCATGATGGTCTCCTTTCAATCTCGACGAATACCAACGGCTTTATTATCCCACCCCGGTTGCCCTGGTAGATGTACAGCACTGCACCTTTGACCCACGGTTGGCACACAACGGTGACGCCACGTAAACGCTGCGGGCATGCCGCTTCGCCCCAGGCGCGTCCCGCAGCGCGCCTGGGG
>JAFUBE010000938.1 GCA_017460365.1 Eggerthellaceae bacterium | reverse complement strand
GTCGCGCCACTTCGGCGTGTGCGCGACCACCAGCTTCGACGCGTAGAACAGCGACTTGGCGTGCACGTCGACGTCGCGCCGCTCTGCCTCGATGTCGACCAGCCGGCTCTCGCCGCGGATCACCACGTCGAGCCGGGGCGACGTGAGCACCGCGCCGCCGGGCTCCGTGCGGTCGGCCGAGATCTCGTCGACGCGCTCGAGCGCCGGGGCGCCCGCCGCGCGCAGGATGGCGGTGGCGAGGCCCAGCGTGGCGGGCTTGGAGTCCTCGGTGCCGAACACCCTCAGGAACATGTCGTTGAACAGCGGCGGTATCCTCTTCTTGCCCATGCGGCTCCTTCCCCCGGCGCCCCCGGCGCGCTGGGGCGATCGTAGCAGGCGAACCTTTCAAACGAACCTTCGGAAACACGTCGCGTTTCTCCCGGTTCTGCAACGGCGGCCCAACGCGTTTTCGACGGGGATTCGCCAAAAAGCCGCTCGGCGGGGAAGCGCGGCGCGCCCCGCTGTGGCATCGCCCCGCATCCCCTGCCGTGCGACGGGCAATTCGGGGTCAGGCCCCAATTGCCCCATCCTCATGTGACCGATAGTATAATTAGTAAGAAATTACCGATTATATTGGAATGCAGCAATATAATCGGTAAAACATTACTAGTTAGGGACATCATGCGAATCACGGGGTTCGAATCGAACGACGAAATCTTGGCGGAGCTCGGATCGCGCATTCGCGACATGCGGATAGCCATGCCGCTCACCATGGACGAGCTTGCCCAGAAAGCCGGCGTCGCGCCGAAGACGCTCGCGAACATCGAGAAGGGCAAGGGGTCCACGCTCGGCAGCGTCGTCAGCGTGCTGAGGGCGCTCGGCCAGGCGGGGAACCTCGAAGCGCTCGTGCCCGAGCAGGGCGCGCGCCCCTCCGACCTGGCAGCTCTCGGGAAGAAGCGCCAGCGCGCCAGGCGTGCGCTCAAAGACGGCGAGGGCGGCTGGAAGTGGGGCGATGAGCGATGACGACCGCGGCAAGCGTGAACCTCTGGGGCACGAGGATCGGCACCGTGGCGCTCGAGGACGGCTCGCCGGTCGCGCGGTTCGAGTACGACCGGGACTTCATCGGCAGCGGCATCGAGCTGTCCCCGGTCGCCATGCCGCTCGGCGGCGCGACGTACTCGTTCCCCGCGCTCCCGCGCGAAACGTTCCTCGGCCTTCCCGGCCTGCTCGCCGACTCCCTGCCTGACAGGTTCGGCGCCCAGGTGCTTGCGAGCTGGCTCGATTCGCAGGGCCGGTCGCGAGAGTCGGTAAACGCGGTCGAAAGGCTTTGCTACACGGGGGCCAGGGGGATGGGTGCGCTCGAGTACGAGCCCGCTTACGACGCCGGCGCGGACCGCAGCCAGAAAATCGCCGTAGATGCGCTCGCGCGGCTGGCCAACGACATCTTGAACGAGCGCCGGGACCTGCGGTTCAACGCGGACGAGCAAGCCATGCGCCAGATGATCAAAGTGGGGATGTCGGCCGGCGGCGCCCGCCCGAAGGCGGTCGTGGCTTGGAACGAGCGCACCGGCGAGTGTCGCTCGGGCCAAGCCGACGCCGGGGCCGGCTTCACGCACTGGCTGATGAAGTTCGACGGCGAGCGCGTGGGCGGAACCGTTACCACCGAAAGTCTGGGCTTCACGCGGATCGAGTATGCGTACCACCTCATGGCCACCGCCGCCGGCGTCGAGATGCCGGAATGCCGGCTCTACGAGGAAGCGGGGCAGTGTCATTTCCTGACGAGGCGCTTCGACCGCCCGGGCGAGTCGGGCTCGAAACTGCACATGCAGACGCTCGCCGCCATCGCGCACTTCGACTACAACGACCCGGGCGCTCACAGCTACGAGCAGGCAGTTCGCGTGATGCGGCGCATGCGGCTCGGGCAAGACGAGGTCGAGCAGTTCTACCGGCGCATGGTGTTCAACATCCTCGCCGCCAACTGCGACGACCACGTGAAGAACACCTCGTTTCTCATGGACCGCTCCGGCGCCTGGCGCCTGGCGCCGGCGTACGACGTGACGTATGCGTACGACCCCGGAAGCCGATGGCTGAAAGCCCACCAGATGAGCGCGACCGGGACGCTCGGGGGTTTCACGCGCGAGGATCTGATCGCCGCCGCGCGGCACATGAGCATCGGGGCGCGGAAAGCGCATCGGGCGATCGACGAGGTGCGCGCCGCCCTGGCCGACTGGATGCTGTACGCCGAGAGCGCCGGCGTAGGGGAGCGCGAGGCGCTCGAGGTCGAAGCAGCCCTAAGCCGGCTATAACTCTCGATGCGGCCCCGCATCCCTGTCAGGTGCGGTCTTCGCCCGGGAAGCAGAACAGCGGCGCGCCCTGCGGGCGCTGTCGCTGTATGAGAAGGGGCCGCAGCCCCGCCAGGCGCGTTACCGCTCGAACGCGGCGTGACACTTCCCGTCAGACACGAAGTGTCATTTTTCGGATGGCGCTCGCTGCGCCGCATGCCTCCCTCTAAAAATGACACTTCGTGCCTGACGGGAAGTGTCACGTCAATCCGCCCCGCCGGCGGTGGCCAAGGCGACGACGGCCTCGTCGACGCCGAGCTCGCGCAGCCTGGCGGCGATCTCGCGGGCGGCCTGCTCGTGGCCGCGCTCCTCGGCCCGGTGCATGCCGCTGTTCCACTCCATCTCGGAGTCGAGCCAGCGGTCGAAGTCGCGCTCGAGCTCGGGGTCGTCGAGCGCGTAGCCGTACTCGCGGGCGAAGCTCGCCATCGCGTCGAACCTCTCGCTCATCTCGCAGACCTCCTCCTCGTTCGCGTAACCGGACCCGAGCAGGTACAGCCATGAAAGCAGCTCGTCGCCGAGCACCTCCTCGGTGAGCCTATTATACCTGCGCCGGAACTTGCCCATCTCGACAACCACGAACAGCGGATTGCCCTTGCCCGGGATGCAGGCCCCTTCTCGCTCCCAGTGGATGCGCCCCGCGCTGAGGAACTGCCCGCCCTCGAACATCGTGGGGCCGTCGAGCAGCGTGATCACGGCGACCTCCGGCACGCGCTCGAACTTCGGGTCCCCGCCCTTGGGCGTGTGCGCGACGATCAGCTTCGACGCGTAGAACAGCAGCTTGTTGTGGATGTCCACGGCGCGGCGCTGTGCCTCGATGTCGACCAGGCGGCTCTCGCAGCGGATCACCACGTCGAGCCGGGGCGACTTGAGCACCGCGCCGCCCGGCTCCGTGCGGTCGGCCGAGATCTCGTCGATGTGCTCGAGCTCGGGCGCGCCGGCGGCACGCAGGATGGCGTTGGCCAGCGCGAGGGTCGCAGGCTTCGAGCCCTCGGTGCCGAACACCCTCAGGAACATGTCGTTGAACAGCGGGGGGATTCGCTTCGTCTTTCCCATGTGGCTCCTTTCGCCGAGCATCGGCATGAGCCTAGCAGGCGAACCTTGCAGTCGGACCGCCCGAAACACATCGCGTCTCCCCCGGTTTTGCAACGGCGGCCCAACGCGTTTTCGACGGGGATTCGCCGGAATCCGACACCGCCCCGCATCCCTGTCGGCTCTGCGGAAAAGCGTGACGCGCCTTCGGCGCTATTAAAGAACCCGCCGCTTGCGCGGCGGCGGCAAGCTCGAGAGCTTGCCCTACACCGCCAACAACGCGATCGCCGCCGGTTAGAAGCGCAACCTGGCGGTTTTCAATCTGCACAACATCCCGTAGTCGGCAATCCTCCGT
>JAFUBE010000937.1 GCA_017460365.1 Eggerthellaceae bacterium | reverse complement strand
TGAAGGGAAACGGGAAGCGCTGCCCAATCAATTTGTAGGGCTGGAACGCGCCTTCAACAATTCCGTTGCCCGAGCCTCTCTCCTGGTAGCTGGCGCCCAAACCGCGCTCATAGGTTCGCGTTGCGACGCTTCGAGGGCGCACTCACCCATGCTCACCGCTGAGTGCGCTTCTGCACTTATCCATCGGGGGTGGTGCAGCTGTTGGTCGATGATGGGGGAGTACTACTCGCTTTCGCGAAGTGAGTATAGTTGCAGCCGGTTTTGAACGCGTGGTGGCGCTATCGGCCCCAGCTAGCGGGATCGATGGCCGTGCCGCGCTTCGGGCGGTAAAAGCACGACACGTCGACGCCTTCATGCTCGAGCAGCTTCACCTTCATGTCGATGCCCCCGCCGAATCCGGTGAGGCTGCCATCGGCTCCGACGACGCGGTGGCACGGGGCGATGATGCAGAGCGGGTTGTGTCCGACAGCCCCGCCCACGGCTCGCGCAGAAGAGCGCTTGCCCGTCTCGGACGCAATGCGGTTCGCAATGTCGCCGTAGGTGGTCGTTTGCCCGTAGGGGATGTCGAGCATGGCCTCGCGCACGCGCAGCTGGAAGGGGGTCGCGTTCGCCGAGAGCGGGAGCTCGCGCGGGTCGAGCGCCTTGCCTTCGAAGTACCGGTCTAGCCATGCGCGCGCCTGGTCGAACACGGGCAGGTCGTCGTTCGGCTCCATCTCGCCGTCGACGCCATAGCCGAAGTATCGGTCGTTTCCGAACCAGCAGCCCACGATGGCCTCGCCGTCGCTTGCCAGCGTGAGCGGACCGATGAGCTCGGATTCGTATTCGGTGCGGTAGGTCGTCATGATATCTGTTCTCCTTTCGGTTTCGGCACCTGATCGCTGAGCGAATTCCAAAGGCAGACGACCGCGTAGCTTCGCCACGGTCGGCACGGCTCCACGGCTTCGAGTCGCTCTTTCGGCGTCATATCGGGAAGGGCATGCGCGACGCCGGAGTCCTTCTCCAGGAACGCGTCGGGATACGAGTACGCGCGCATCGCGATGTAGTTAGCCGTCCAGGGACCGATGCCCTTCACCGACAAGAGTGCGTTCATCTGCTCGACCGGGTCGGCGAGCGCGTCGAATCGAAGGTCTCCCGATACCGCCATGCGGGCTATCTCCGCTATGACCGAAGAGCGCGTGCGAATGACGCCGAGCGGCCCCACCGTCCCAGCGAGGTCATCGATGGCGGTGATTTCTTGCGCAGATGGCCAAGCGCGATCGAGACCCTCGACGCCGGTATGGACTTGCTGGCCGATCGCCTCGACGATGCGGGACGCAAGCTTGTTGGCTGCGGCAACGCTCACCTGCTGGCCGAGCACGGCGCGGCAGCACGTCTCGAAGGGATCAAAACACCCTGGCAAGCGCGTCCCGCACACATTAGCCCCAGGACGTATCGTGTTGAGCGAAGCGAGACCTCCGTACACGGTCTCCGGGTCGCAGTCGAGGTCGAACATCCTGCGCACGCGGGCCACCACCATCGAAGTTGCCGGCAACAGCGATTCAGCCATAGAAAGCACGAGCTCGTTGTGGCTAGGGTCGTTTTCCACCCGTATCCAACCAAAAACATCACTGCCGTCGGGCATTACCATGCGAGCTGTCCGTGCATACGACTCTTCTCCCACCACCTCGACGCCGGCAAGAGCACGGTCACGGAAGAACGCTAGCAGCTCGCCAAAGTACAGGGGAGGACGGTAGCCGAGCTTCAGTCTGATTGCCGCTCCGGCATTGGGAGCGTCGGTGCCGCGGTTCTTCGCAAGCCTTCGCTGTTCTGACGGCACCAGACTGTAATGGCTCTTGAACGCGTCGTTGAACCTGCGCGTGCTCTTGAAGCCCGCCGATTTCGCGACCTCCGCCATTGGTAGGTCGGTGTCGGCGAGCATCGCCTTCGCGAGCCGCAACCGGCACGTTGTGAGGAATTGCATGGGTGTGACGCCGAACTCGTCTTGGAACACGCGGCGGACATGGCGGTCGGTGTATCCGAGGCGGGCAGACAGCCTCTCCAGGCCATCTCCTGCGGTGCATTCCTCTTGAATCATTGCGGCCGCTCGTCGCGCGAGGCTTTTGCGGGCATCGGCGCTCGACAGGCCGGGGGCCGTTTCCGGACGGCACGCCAGGCAGGGGCGGAAGCCCGCCTCTTCGGCTTCTGCTGCGGTTGCGTAGAACGTGACATTCTCGATCTTCGCATGGTAAGGGCACACCGACCGGCAGTAGACGCCGGTGCTCGATATCGCCGCATACACCCGCCCGTCGAAGCGTGCGTCGCGCGCCTCGAACACGCCATAGATCGCGCGCTTGCGCTCGGGCGAGCTGTTCAGAGACTCCGACGACAATCCAGCATCTAGGTATTCAAAAGCGGCTTCGCGTTCCGCGGAGTTTTGCATAAACGACTTGTCTTTCACCCTGCCCGCCTTTCTTTCGATGCAAATGTAACCGATGAGCATTCGGATGAATAGCCAAAATCGGACATCGATTCAATCGTTGTCATACTACGATTTCGATGTCCTAAAACGGCTAGCTCGCATGCCGTTGCACGGGTAGAATCGACGACGTTATCAACCACCAACCACCGGCAAAAGGGAGGCCAAGGCTACGAGAAGGAAGAACCGCGAAGTTGCGGACACGAATGAAATCCTTGACATCCTGCGGTGCTGCGACACGATCCGTCTCGGATTGACTGGCGCGGACGGCCCCTACGTGGTTCCTGTTTCGTTCGGGCTCGACCTGAGCGGCGAGAAGCCTGTTGTTTATTTCCATTGCGCTCGCAAGGGCATGAAGGTCGATCTGTTGGCATCCGACAAGCGCGTGTGCATCGAAGGCGACATCTTCCTCGGCTACGAAGTGGAGACGCATGGCATAACGACGCGCTACGAGAGCGCAATCGGCTTCGGGGAATGCGAGGTTGTCGAGGACGACGCTGAGATTCTCAAAGGTCTGCAGCTGATCTGCGAGCACTGCGGTTTCGAAGACGTGCCGCTCGACACCTGCTGGGGGCTCTCTGCCGTGCGCATCTACCGCATCACGCTCGACGCCATCACGGGCAAGCGCAACTTGCCTGGCAGCGAATAAAAGGCATTCCAGGTTGTCTCATAGCTTAGAATGGCTTCCTGAGGCTTAAGAAACCCCTCTGAAAAGCGCGTCTCAGCAGAGGGGTTTAGCATGTTTAGCTGGGGAAATGTGCGCTTTCGTCACTCCCACTCAATGATTTTATCTTCGCCCGATTTTTCATCCTCGTGGCGTCTTGTGTCGCCTCGTCTCACCCGTGCCGTCCCGTTATAGGTGAGTATTTACGTTTTGGCCGTTCTGTTGGAACTCACTTGGAACTCAGTCGGGTGAGTTCCAGCTGGAACTCACTTATGGGGAGTATTCTGCCCGACATGGGGAGTATTGCCTCTGACCTGCGGTTTTACTGCTCTATCACAGTGGAGTGAGTTCCAGCCGGGTTTCCGGCCCTTTTGCCCGACAGGGG
>JAFUBE010000936.1 GCA_017460365.1 Eggerthellaceae bacterium | reverse complement strand
GGTGAAGTCGCTCAACCGTTACAACGAGAACATCAAGAAGGCGTGGAACGGCAAGGGCTACGGCTGCTCGTTCTACTTCATGTTCCCGTCGTGGCGCGGCCAGTGCGACGCGATCATCGACGAGGAGCCATACCCGATCACGGCCAGGGTCATCCAGACGGGCAACCCCATCACGACGCTCACCAACGGCAAGCGCACCATGGAGGCGCTCGAGAAGGTCGACCTGCTCGTGGGCATGGACTTCTTCATGACGCCGTCGATGGCCATGTGCGACTACGTGCTGCCCGCCGCCAGCTGGCTCGAGCGCGACCATCTCATGCTGTTCTGGGGGCTCACCAACGTTGCCGTTGCGTACAAGAAGCCGCAGGACCCGCTGTACGAGCGCAAGGACGACTACTACCTGTGGAAGGAGCTCGCCAAGCGCGTGAACCTCGGCGGCGAGTGGCCCGAGACGCTGCGCGAGATGTACGACATCTTCCTGCGCCCGTCGGGCAAGACGCTCTACGAGCTGGCCGAATCGCAGGAGTACTGGATCGTCCCCGAGCCCGCTCACGAGCGCTACCGCACGAACGGCTACGGCTTCGGCACGCCGTCTGGCAAGTGCGAGCTCGCGCCGACGATCTTCGAGGAGGCGGGGCTCGACCCGGTGCCCTACTGGCAGTACAAGTCCGAGAGCCCCGAGACCACGCCCGAGATAGCCGCCGAGTACCCGTTCAACCTCATCAGCGGATCGCGCGTGCGCCCGTACCACCACTCGATGTACCGCGAGCTGCAGTCCTTGCGCTGGATGAGCCCCTATCCGCGCGTCGACATCCACACGGCGGTCGCCCGCGAGCTGGGCATCGCCGATGGCGAGTGGGTCTACATCGAGACGCCGCTCGGCCGCGTGCGCCAGATGGCCAACGTCACCCCGGCCATCCGCCCCGACACGATCCACGCCGAGGCGTACTGGTACTACCCCGAGGAGCCCGACGAGAAGCCGTCGCTGAAGGGCGCGTTCATCTCGAACATCAACTCGATCATCGACAACCGCGACGAGGTGCTCGACTACGCCGGCGACGATGCGTTCCGCGCCATGCGCTGCAAGGTGTACAAGGCCGACGGCGCCGTGAAGACCGACTGGCCGCTGTACACCTCGACGGTCGACTAGATCGAACATGGATGCCGGGAACCTGTACGGGCGCTGCGCCCGCTGCGCGAACCGCTGCCTGGTCAGATTGGCGGCGAACGAGCAAGGCGTTGTGGTGGAAGCGTGCAGGCAGGTTCCCGGCCCTAGGGGGACGCTCCGACAGGAGTGTCCGAACCTGAATCGTAATGTGGGTTTGAGTTTGGCTGAGGTCTCCGATGGGAATTTGATCGAGCAGAAGAGCAGTCGAGCTCCTGGAATCAGTTGAAACCCCCTCATGGGGAGGGGTTCAATCCGATAAGGAGGAACATCATGAGCAAGAATCTGAAGCGCGTGGCTATGTGGGGCGTATCGGGCGGCTGCGGCAGCGCCGATCCCAAGCATGGCGGTTGCGGTTCGGCCGACCCGAAACATGCGGGTTGCGGCAGCGCTGATCCCAAGTGGGCGGGCTGCGGTTCGGCCGACCCCGTCTCGGGCGGCTGCGGTTCGGCCGACCCCGAGTAAGACGAAAGGAGCCGGGGTTGCCTGGCGGCAGCCCCGGCAATTCAGAAAGGGCATCCCGTGAAACCGAGCTTCGCCATACAGTGGCACATAACCGACGAGTGCGACCAGCGCTGCAAGCACTGCTATATCTTCGCGGAAGGCGGCTGCACGGAACTTGCGAGCATGCCGCTTGCCGATGCAGAGCGCGTGTTCGCGCAGTGCGTGGACATGTGCGACGCCTTCGGGTGCGAGCCGTACTTCTATATGACGGGCGGCGACCCGCTGTTGCACCCGGATTTCTGGCGCATCGCGGAGATGCTGAACGAGGCAGGTGTGCGCTGGGCGGTCATGGGCAACCCTTTCCACCTTACGCCAGCGGTCTGCGCCCGCCTGAAGGGGCTGGGCTGCAGAAAATACCAGCTCTCGCTCGACGGTATGGAGCGCGTGCACGACGATTTCCGCATGCCGGGGTCGTTCGCGCGCACGCTCGAGGCCGTCGAGATGCTGCATGACGCCGGGATCTGGACCGCCATCATGACCACAGTGTCGTCGGCCAATATGGACGACGTCCCCAAGCTCATCGACCTTGCGGCCGAGCTCGGCGTCGACGTCTATGCGTTCGGGCGCTACTGCCCGACATCGGGCCAGCGTCGGGATGAGTTCCATATTGAGCCGCTTGCCTACCGCGACTTCCTGCTGCGATGCCAGGAGCGAATCGACGCTCATGAGGCGGCGGGCTGCACGACCACGTTTCAGCGCAAGGACCACCTCTGGACGCTGCTCGAATGGGAGCAGGGGCGCTTCACCGTTCCCGAGGACGCCGAGCCAGGCGTGATATACGATGGCTGCCATTGCGCGACCGGGCACATGACGATTACTCCCACAGGCGACGTATACGGGTGCCGGAGAATGGAAAGCCTGGTCGGCAACGTATTCGAGGAGCACCCGCGCGACGTCTTCCTGGGCGAGCGGATGGAGGCGTTTCGCGACTTCGACCGCTTCGAGAAGTGTGCGCGTTGCGAGCTCTTCGGCTGGTGTCGGGGCTGCCCGGCCGTGTCCGCCGGCTACACGGGCGACATGTATGCGCCCGACCCGCAGTGCTGGAAGGAGGTGGCGTAAGTGGAGGTCCCCGCTGTTATGAGGGCGCTCAAGATCGACCGCATAACCCCGGGCTGCGAGGCGAAGCTGGTCGAGGTATCCACGCCCGAGGTGAAACCCGGGTGGGTACTCGTGAAAATCGGGGCGTTCGGGCTTAACAACTCCGAGCGGCTCGTGCGGTTGGAGGAGATCGGCCAGCCGTGGATTGCGCCGTCGATCGTGCCCGGCATCGAGTGCACGGGCATCGTCGTTGACGGCTCGGATACTGACCTAGCTCCCGGCGAGCGTGTGGTGGCTTGCATGGGCGGCATGGGACGCGAGTTCGACGGCTCCTACGCCGAGTATGCGCTCTTGCCGCGCAAGAACATCATGCGCGTGCCGGACAGCGTCGCTTGGAGTTGGGCCGAGCTCGGCGCCTTTCCCGAGACATACCTTACGGCTTGGGGGAGCTTGTTCGAATGCCTGCAGCTTGGGCCCGGCGACACGCTGTTCGTGCGCGGGGCCACTTGCGGGCTGGGCTACGCCTCCATCCAGTTGGCGAAGGCGTTACACGTGCGCGTGATCGCCACGGCGCACCGCGCGTCGAAGTTTGAGCTGCTCCTCGACGCCGGTGCCGACGAGGCCGTGCTCGATGAGGGGCGCCTTGCCGCCACGCGGACGGAGGCGACCGTAATCGAGGGCGCGAACAAGGTGCTCGACCTCGTAGGCGTACGTGATTTGCGCGACACGCTGCGCACGTGCGAGCATGGCGGTATAGTCTGCACGACAGGAATTTTGGGCGGCGTGTACGCTTGGGATGGTTTCGACCCCATAAAAGACATTCCCAATGGCGTGTACCTTACAGGCTATTTCAGCAACTATCCGACCCAGGAACTCTTCGATGCTCTGTTCGCGTTCATGCAGCATCACGAGTTGAGACCCCTGTTCAACCGGGTATTCGCGTTCGACGACTTACCGACCGCGCTTGAGCTGCAAGACGCGGGCAGCGGCGGCAAGATCGTGGTCGTACGCGACTGGGCACTCGCGCAATAGAAAAGGAGGCTCCCATGAACCTTACCATCGAAAGCGGCATCGAGCTAAACGACGGGCGGTTTATCCCGCGCCTGGCATTCGGCACGTTTGACCTGGCAGATGGCGACGAGGTGACGGCGGCCGTCACCTGCGCCATCGAGGCGGGCTACCGCCACATCGACTGCGCACGCTTCTACGGCAACGAGAAGGGCGTTGGCGCGGCGCTTGCTGCGAGCGGCGTACCGCGCGACGAGCTCTTCATCGCGTCGAAGGTGTGGAACGACCGCCAGATCGACGGCACGGTGCGCGAGTCGGTCGAGGAGTCGTTGCGCGATTTGCAGCTCGACCACCTCGACCTGCTGCTCATCCACTGGCCGGTGGCGGGCAAGTTTGCCGGCACCTGGCGCATCTTCGAGCAGCTTCGCGAAGAAGGGCTAGTGCGCTCCATCGGCGTGTCGAACTTCCGGGTGACGCACCTGCGCGAGCTCATGGCTGGAGGGAATGTCGCGCCCGCGCTCGACCAGATGGAGCACCACCCCTATCTGCAGGATGCGGGGACGCTGGCGTTCTGCCGCGAGAACGACATCGTCTATGAGGCGTGGTCACCGCTCGGGCGCGGCGGCTGCTTGGACGACCCCGTCATCGGCGAGATTGCACGGGCGCATGGCGCGAGTCCCGCGCAGATTATCATTGCCTGGCACGTGCAGCATGGCGTCATCCCGCTGCCGCGCAGCAAGAATCCCGAACGCATCCGAGCTAACGCGCGGATGCTTGTTGAGCCGCTGACCGAAGCGGAGATGGCGTCAATCAATGCTCTCGACAAGGGCAAGCCCGTCATCGAGGGCATCGATCCCGCCAACTTTGCGCCATACCTGAACAACCTGAGTTCGCATCTCTAGGGGGGACCTATGGGAGTCGCGTGGAAAGCACGGTTCGAGGTCGACGCGGCGAAGTGCATACGATGCGGTCGGTGCGAGAAGGTGTGCGCCGGCATGGTTCTTCATCCCGGACCCGACGGCGTGCCGCGCATGGACGACTTCGAGCGGTTCGGCTGGCGGGGCTGCTGGGGCTGCGAGCACTGCCTAGCCGTGTGCCCCGCAGGCGCCATATCCATCCTGGGCAAGCGGCCCGAAGATTCGCTTGCGCCCGCGCCGCCTGAGGCTGGCGAATATCTCGAGCGCGTTATCGCCAACCGTCGCTCGTGCAGACGCTACCGCAACGAGAACGTCGACCCGGCGCTCATAGGCTCGATGATGCGCGCCATGCAGTGCGCGCCCGCAGGCGGCAACGCGCAGAACACCGAGTTCACGGTAGTCGACGACAAGGACCGCGTGCGCCAGATCCGCGACGTCGCCTACGCCAAGATGGAGGAGGCTGCGGCGCGGGGCGCCTACACGTCGAGCTTCAACTCGTTCTACTACGGCAAGATGAAGCAGTCTGAGGCCAGCGTGCGCAAAGGGGACCTCCTTTTCTGCGGCGCTCCGCACCTGTTCGTCGCGCATGTGAAGGCCGCGGGCAAATGGGCCGATGACTACGCCGTCAACTGCAACCTGGCCACCGCCTATTTCGAGCTGCTTGCTAATGCACACGGGCTCGGAACCGTCATCATGAGCTACTCGGCAGACGTGCTGCGTGAGCTCGCTCCCGAGGCCCGAGCAATGCTCGGCATTCCTGAAGACCATTACATGAAACTCATCGTCGGCTTTGGGTACCCCGAGATACCCTACGCCCGCGGCGTGCAGAAGGGCCAGATAAAGATTCGCCGATGGACCGAGCAGTCGAACGGTCAGATGACGCTGCTCTAACCACGCTGCCGTGATACCAGCCTAGTTTTAGACTCCTCGGTGGTGAGGGTGTGCTAGCAGAGCCGGTCTGCACCAGAACGATTCCTGGCACCGTCCCGATTAATCGTAATTTGCAAGCGCGGCAAGTAGGTGAAGAAACCCTACTTTCAACGCAATGAACAGCGCAAAACACGTTTTGTTGGGTCCAATCCTAAAACAATCTGTTGGTCGTTTGTGGGCCACATGTTGGTTTGACCAACAAAAAAAGGTCAGCCGCAATGGGTTGACCTGGTGTTTCTGGCTCCCCG
>JAFUBE010000103.1 GCA_017460365.1 Eggerthellaceae bacterium | reverse complement strand
GGACGGCGCCGAGCCGAACCTGTACGGCTTCCGTCAGTCCAACATCAACCAGCTGCTCGCGACCAAGCCCGGCCGCACCGGCTTCGGTGCCGACCTGAAGTGCACGCTGTGCAAGAGCTCCCGGTGCAGTGAGGAGGACCTGTAATGACTAAGAACGGAATTTTGGTTGACTACCAGTACTGCACCGGTTGCTACTCCTGCGAAGTGGCCTGCCAGGCCGAGCACGAGCTGCCGCTCGAGCAGTGGGGCGTGAAGGTCATGACGAACGGCCCGTGGCCCATCAAGGACGCGGACGGCAACGACACCGACCGCTACGTGTACGACAACATCCCGGCGTTCACGCGCGTGTGCGACCTGTGCGCCGAGCGCCAGGGCAAGGGGAAGCTCCCGAGCTGCGTGTTCCATTGCCAGGCCAAGTGCATGGAGTTCGGCCCGGTCGAGGAGCTCGCCAAGAAGCTCGCCGAGAAGCCCGAGCAGTACCTCTGGGTGCCGCCTGCCGCATAAGGATTAGCTGTCCTATATGAGTTCAGAACGGGGGCGGCTGCTGCAGGCCGCCTTCGTTCTGAATGCGCGGCGTGCGTCTGAACGCTAATGATGCGCCCACTAAAGAGCATTTGAACCAAGGTGTAGGAGTGAGGCATGGAATATGTTGAATTGAAAGAGCAGATCGCGAACGCGCCCGTTTCATCGAGGGCGGCGCTCGAGAAGCTGTACATGCTCGTGACGATCGGCGACGCGGTGCAGGCCGAGTTCGCGGAGTACCTCGCAGCTGCCGACAATTACCAGGAATTCTTCGATGCCATATACCGCGACGAGAACCGCAAGTTCTCGCTTCTGTGGGCGCAATGCGCGAGCCTGAAGCGCCGCAATTGGCTCCGGTTCTTCGAGCCGAAGATGCTCGTCGAGAACATCCGGCTGAAAGGGGAGGGCATTCCCATCCAGTTCGGTACCGGCATGATGTTCGCGCCGACGGGCAGCCGCGACAACATCGCGAACCTGTACGTGTTCCCGAGCGGCGGCTTCAACACGCATGCTGCCGAGTTCGTCACGTCGATAGGCGGTACGTTCACCGTGCTCGACAACGAATTCTGCGGCATCTACGGCCTTTACAAGTACCGCGGAAGCGTCATCATGGAAGAATGGCAGGTCGAGCGCGAACCGGTGAAGGTCGACCCAGACGCATTCTGATGCGGGGCTGATGCATGGAAGAGGCCGAGTACGACAAGGTGACGCAGGCGTCGATGAACGGCATCTACGTCAAGGCGAAGGAGATGGATCGCGGGCATAACGCGACCCTTGCGCCGACGTATCACCCGCCGGGAGCGGGCGCCGATGTCGAAACGCACGCATCGACCCATGCGAGCGACGCCGAAACGCACGCATCGACCCATGCATCGGATGGCTAGCGATGGCCGATTACTCGAACAGCTACGAAATCGTCTACGGGGAGTCGCCGGAGTCGTGCACCATTCGGTTCAGGTGCTTCGACACCCCCAATTCGGTGACCGTATTCGGCTGCGCAAGCCCCGATGCACGGGTCGAGTCGCTTCTCGTGGCGATTCGCAACCGGTGCCTCCACTTCCACCGGTGCTGGTCGTTTTCGCTGGCGGAAAGCGACGTCTCGCGCATTAACGGTTCAAGCGTCTCCGTTCGAGTCGACGACTGCACGGCGCGCCTCGTTCGGGCCATGAAAGACTTCCACTGCGAAGAGCCGGCGTTCGACTTCACCGTCGGGACTGCGAGCTATCTCTGGAAACATGCGAAGGCGGTGCCAGACGACGGCCGCGTGAGCGAAGCGCTCAGCCACGTTGGAGCCGAGAAGGTGCGCGTCGAGGGCACGACGGTCGTGAAAGACGACCCCCTCGTGCAAATCGACGTGGGAGGCGCGGCCAAGGGGTTCGCGACGGACTACATCGCGGAGATGCTGCGCATGGAAGGGGTTCGCTGCGCAAGCGTCGATCTAGGCGGCAACCTGTACATGCTCGGCTCCCATCCGAGCGGACGCCCCTGGCGCGTGTCGGTGCGCGTTCCGGATGGAAGGGACCCCGTTCTGGAGGTGGTCGACCGTTCGGTCGTGACGAGCGGCACGTACGAGCGCTCCGTCGAGATAGACGGCGTGAGTTACAACCACGTAATCGACGCCCGCACCGGCTGGCCGTCGTCGAACGGCGTGCTTTCCGCAACCGTGGTCCACGAAAGCTCGCTTCAAGCCGACATGCTCGCGACCGTCGCGCTGATAGAAGACCCCGACCGCCTCTCCGCCCGCCACCCGTCGGCGAGCTTCACGATAATCCCAGCGTAAACCGACGTGACGCTTCCCGTCAGACACAAAGTGTCATTTTTCGAGGAAGACATGCGGCAAAGCGAGTGCCACCCGAAAAATGACACTTCGTGTCTGACGGGAAGCGTCACACCCTCCGGAAGCCGCAGCTAGTCGCGCAGCTGGCTCACCAGGTTGTCGGTTTCGCGGGCGATTCGCATTTCCTCGTCGGTGGTGACCACGCAGATCTTGATGGGGCTGTCGTCGATCGAGATGATTCGGTTCATGCCGATCTGGCCGGTGACGTCGTTGCGCTCCTTGTCCAAGATCATGCCCATGTGCGCGAGCCCGGCGAAGATGCGTTCGCGCAAATCGGCGGAGTTCTCGCCGATGCCGGCCGTCATGACGACCGCGTCGGTGCGGGTCATGGCCGCGTAATAGCTGCCGATGGCCTTCTGAATCTTGTACACGTACATGTCGATGGCCAGCTCGGAGCGCTCGTTGCCGGCATAGGCCGCCTCAAGCACGTCGCGCATGTCGCTGTCGACGCCCGAAATGCCCAGGATGCCCGATTCGCGATTCAGGATCTCGTCC
>JAFUBE010000935.1 GCA_017460365.1 Eggerthellaceae bacterium | reverse complement strand
CCCCACTTTGGGTCTGGCAGTAAGTGGGGTAGTTTCGGGCCCGGCGGCAAGCGGGGCAGATACGGAAAAGGCTCAGGAGCGCCGCGCTTTCGGGGGGCGATACGATGGGCATGCGTAGTCGTGCGGTTCGGCGGCGTCGGCGAGCTCGGCGACCCACTCGTCTACCGGAAGCGCGCTTTCTGCAGCGAGCACTTCGGGCATCTTCGCATGCGTTTCGGGATTGCGGGGCATGAACAACGTGCAGCAATCGGGAGCATCTTGCGAAGAAATGTCGAACGACCCGAGCCGCTGCGCTTCCTCGATAATCTCGAGTTTATCGGTGCCGATGAGCGGTCTGAAGACGGGCATGTCGACAGCCTCGTCGGTTGCGCGGATGTTGTCGAGCGTCTGAGAGGCCACCTGCCCTAAGCTCTCCCCCGTCACGAGCGCGCCGGCCCGTTCACGTTTCGCCAGCTCTTCGGCTACCTTGAACATGAGTCGGCGGTACATGATCACGCGCAGCGATGGCGGTGCCGTAAGCGCTATCTCCTTTTGGTAATCACCGAAGGGAACCACGTACACACGCGCGATGCAGCCCGTCTTCTCGAGCACTTTCGCAATGTCGTCTACGAGGTATTCGCTCGTGTCTGCCGTCTGCGGCCGCCCGGAAAAATGAACGCCTATGGGGATGGCTCCGCGACGAGCCATGCGCCACAGCGACACCGGCGAACCGATGCCGCTTGAAAGCAGGCACATCACCTTGCCTGAAACCCCGACGGGCAGCCCGCCTACGCCCCTATCGCTGCGGGCGTAAATGTACGCGGCGCTCTGCACGACTTCCACGGTAACCGTTACATCGGGCGACTTCATCTTCACGCCCTTTTCGGGGAAGGCCTTGCAAAGCACAGCCCCGACGATCTGGTTCATCTGCATGGAATCGGTCTCGAAGTCTGTATGGTTTCGGCGCGCATGCACCTTGAACGTGTCGAAATCGTCGCATTCCGAAAGCGCGTTCACGGCGACTTTCCCCATTACCTCAAGGTCGCGCTCGCACTTGAAACCGCAGGAAACCCGCGCGACACCTGGAACGCCGCGAATGGTCGCCGCAACTTCCATCGCGGTTTCCAGGTCGCATCCTTCGCGCAGGAAAACGCACAAACGCCCCGATATGCGGTGGATGGTAACTACGGGGTAATCAACAACAAGCGCCTCGACGTTCTTCAGGAGGCGCTTCTCGAAATCGGATCTATTGCGGCCTTTGAGGCCGATTTCATGGTAATGGACCAAGCAGATTCGCTGGTGCAGCTCTTCCATGCGCAGATTAGTGATTCTTCACGTCGATCGAATCGGGGTCGTACGACACATCGCCGCGTGCGATTTCAGCAAACGCGATAGAAAGCGGCTTGCGGTCGGACGCGCGCGCGATTTCCACCGCCGTCTGCAGCTGAATCGCGCGGTCGCGCTGTCCGCGCAGCATGTCGTTGATGTCGTGTGCGCGCTTGCTCGCAAGCGAGCACAGCAGGAAGCGGTCGTTATCGGCTTTGTCGAGCAGTACGTCAATTTTGGGTTCGATGATGCTCATAGTGCGTTTAACCTCGCGTCTCTTCAGCTTGTTCGTTCACATAGGAGACGAGCTCTTTCACGGCTGTCTCCAAGTCGTCGTTCACAAGCTGTATATCATACTCCTCTTTTCGGGAAAGTTCCACCTTGGCTGCCTCGAGCCTGCGTTCGATGGTCTCCTCGTCCTCGGTCGCGCGTTCGCGGAGCCGCCGTTCGAGCTCCTCGAACGAGGGCGGGTCGATGAAAACGAGCTTCGCGTCGGGAATGCGCTCCCTGACCTGGAAAGCGCCCTGCACGTCGATCTCGAGCACCACTTGCTTGCCCGCCTCGACGTTGTCCATCACGCTCTTTAAAGGGGTGCCGTAGCAGTTCCCGGAGTATTCCGCCCATTCAAGGAACCCGCCGGATTCCGCCAGCCCCATG
>JAFUBE010000934.1 GCA_017460365.1 Eggerthellaceae bacterium | reverse complement strand
GCGGCACACCGCGTTAGGGTTGGTTTCTACTTGCGGCGCCTGAAAACAGTGCGGCCGAGCAGAATGGCGAGCGACACGTTGCATGCGAGCTCGATAAGCGCAAGCCCGATTAGAAACCCCGTCGGCTTGTCGTTGTCGTCGATGAGCACCCTCTCGTCTGCGATGGTTCCATCTTTGTGCGTGCCCACGATCTTCAGCATGGTGCCTCCTTGCGCTTGCGGTCCTTGCAAGTTTCTTCCCCTTGCCCGCCTATTGTGGCTTGCGCACGTTGAGGGCGACCGCGCTGAACGCGACGTCCTCGTCGCTGGCGACGACTTCCACCGAGCGGTTCGCCTTGAAGCCTTGATCGGCGGGCACTTCGTATTCGTCCACGATTTCCGGTTCGGCGAAACCCGCTCGCGAGAGCGCGGCGAAGAACTCGTCTTTGGTCCTGCCCGCCTGCACGCTGTTGCCTATCTCGCGCGCCTTGGCGACGACCTCGAGGTCGCGCTCCTTGTCGGCGAGGATCGTTTCGCAGATGAGCAGTCCGCCCGGCTTCAACACGCGGCAGAACTCGGAAAGCGCAGCATCGATGTCATAGAGCAGCGTTACGACGTTGTTGATGTAGACCACGTCGACCATTCCGTCGCCGATGCCAGCGCTCACGAGATCTTCGGGGTACGCGACGTGGAATTCCATGTTCGACTTCTTCAGGTGGTTCTTGCGCCAAGCATGCTCTTCGCCGTCCTTCGCGTCTGCGATGTAGCTCGGCGACCAGTCGACGCCGATCACATGGCCCTTTTCGCCGACTTTTGCAGACAGCTTGTACACGCCCTTGCCGCGCCGGCAGCAGACATCGAGCACCCGCTTGCCCGCAAGGCTCGGAAGCGTCATCTTGCTCATCGACGCGAACCCGAATTCATGGGCGCGGTCGCCATAGTATTCGTCGATGCTGCCCTCGTCGGGAAGGGTCATCTTGCACAAGCTCGTGAAGCCGTTTTCAATCTCTTTGCCGTCGTAGTAGCTCTTGGCTTCAGCTAGCCGGTCGCCCTCCGCATCGTCGGCGTCATCCTGCTTTCCCGCTTGGGCGCTCGCAGCCCCACGCCGCTTGATTCCCGCAGCTCCTGCCATATCCACGCCGAGCGTGTCCTGGATGTATTCGGCTTTCGTCTGGTCGGTGCTCTCGAACGACGTGAGGTCTCGCACGCGGTCGCTCAACGCTTTGCGCGTTTCGTCGACTTGCAGCTCGTCGTTGTGGGCGTAGTAGCGGTCGTTTCCATAATGCGCGATGTATTTGGTAGTGGTCGAGCGTGTGGAAAGCTCGGCAACGAACACGATCATCTCGCGCGTGTTGCCGAAAGCGCGCTCGATGAACGAAAACGCGTTGTTCATCTTGCGGTCGGCTTCGCTCACGAGCGGCTCGATCTTGTCGACTTCTGCGCGGTACGCCTCGTTCACGGTTGCGAACGCTTCTTCTCCCGCCTCGGTGCCCGCAAGCGTGCAAGCAGCCAAGATTTCGCGAAGCTTGCGGATGACCAGGTTCTCGCGGCGCCGCCAATCGTGCTTCGCGGTGCCCGCCGCAACTTTGCGTTCGAGGTTCTCTTCGCGCAGGCGAAGCGGCACGCCGATGGCGGATTCGGTTGTCGCGCCCTCGACGAGCTTGGGCTTCGCGATCCTGAGCTCGTCGCGAAGCTCCACGACCAAAGCCTCCTGGTCGAGCTCTTGGCTGCAAGACGTTCCAAGAGCATCGAGCAGCAAGCCGATGAGCGCGAGCCGCTCGTCGAACTGGGCCTTCTTCGCGCGGTCGAGGATGTCGGCACCCACCTCGCCATCGAGGATCTTGCCAATCTGGTAATCGGAGCGGTATTTCTGGAACAGCTCGTAATAGACCGCGAACTTATCAGCGATGTCCTCGTCGCGCAGGAACTGGGCGAACAGCTCGCGGTCGCATTTCTTTCCGAGCTTCTCGTACAGCGCGATCACGTCCGCCAAGTCTTCCCAGCCGCGCGCGGTGACGAAGCTCTTGCCGCCGCCTGGTTTCGATTCCACGAGGTAAAAGCAGTCGGGTTTGGCTTCAAGGAACGTCGTGACGGCCGGGTGCAACCCTTTTTCAGCCGCATAGCGCTTGAAGGTGGCGTATTCGGGTTCCACGTCGATTTCGCGCAGGCGGTCGAGCGTGACGACGTCGAATTCGTGGACCGACTTGTTGTACTCGGGCGGATTGCCCGCGCATACGATCACCCAATCTTCTGGCACGCGATGGCGCCCGAATGTCTTGAACTGCAGGAATTGCAGCATCGAAGGGTACAGCGTCTCGGACACGCAGTTGATCTCGTCGAGGAACAGGATGCCCGAGCGTTCGCCGGTCTGCTCCATGTAATCGTAGATGGCGCTCACGATTTCGCTCATCGTGTATTCGGAGGCCTCGTATTCGAACCCCTCGAAACTGCGGTGCTCGATGCGGGGCAAGCCGAGCGCGCTCTGGCGCGTATGGTGCGTCATGGAATACGAGACCACGCCGATTCCGAGCTCTTGGGCGATTTGCGTGATGATGGCGGTCTTGCCGATACCCGGCGCGCCCACGAGGAATATCGGGCGTTGCCGCGACGAGTCGATAACGTACATCCCCGCGTCGTCGCGCTGGAGGTACGCCTCGACCGTGTCCTTGATCTGCTCCTTCGCTGCTGCGATGTTCATCATGTCGAAAACCTTTCCTCTGAGTTTACCCGCGCACCTGAACCTCGCCAGTGCACCACGTCTATATCCTGCTTTTGAACCTGTCTATTCCCTCTTCGTCGAGAATCACTTTCATCGCCCAGGGCGGCACCGACGGCGTATGGTGCTCGCCTGTGTCCATGAACACGAACGCGGTGTCGTAATCGGGCGCAGCGTCGGGGTATTGGCCCAATCCGTCCGTGAAATAGATGAGGCCTTTAAGATCGCTGAACTCCCCGTCCCTGATGAGCCTGTCCACATAGTCGAACACCGGTCTGAAGTCCGTGCCGCCGAGTCCCCTTATCTCCATGGTCTCCATATAACGGTCGAAGTCCTCCTGGCTCGTGATCTTCGCGTCCTCCTGGATCTCCGCGTCACACTGGATGATGTGCAGGTTGATCCGGCGGAAATAGCTCTCCGTGCTCTTTAAAATGTTGTAGGTCTTCTGGACGAAGGCCTGCACCTGCGCGCCCGAGACG
>JAFUBE010000933.1 GCA_017460365.1 Eggerthellaceae bacterium | reverse complement strand
CACGCGATGGCGATGAAGGCGCGTTTCCCTAACGGGCGGTCTGTCTCTTACTCGTCCTTTGAGGCTCTCGGGCGTTCTGAGTTGCCGTCGAGCGGAACGTAGGCGTAGTTGAACGCGGCTCGATCAAGCTTGTAAGGCGGATCGAGGTGCAAGCCGGTGAGCAGGGTCGTAAGCGGCACGTCGAGGCCGTCGGCCAACTTCACGAGTATGTCGACCGTCACGTTCTCCTTGCCGCCCTCGAGTTGGTTAACGTACGAGCGATCGACCGAGATGGACTCGGCGAGCTTCGCCTGCGAAAGCTTGCGCTGCTTGCGGATAGCGCCGACGTTTATGCCGATGACCTGCCGACCGAGCTTGTATTCCTCTGCGTTGTTCATGGGAAGAATACTAGGGTGGTGACTATAGTCAACAGTTGAATATAGTCAACATTACGCCACCGCCTCCCCCCGTTCGCATTCGCGCATTGTTAACACTCCCGAAACCAAGCGGACGCGGGGGCGACCGTACAATTTCACAGTCAGGAACCCCTAGAGAAGGAGATTGCATGTCCTATGTAGACGACGTCCTCGCGGACGTAAAGGCGAAAAACGCAAACGAGCCCGAGTTCATCCAGGCGGTCACCGAGGTGCTTGAATCGCTGCGCGTCGTGGTCGAGAGCGACCCGATTTACCAGGAGCAGGCCATTCTCGAGCGCATGGTCGAGCCCGAGCGCGTCGTCATGTTCCGCGTGCCGTGGGTCGACGACGAGGGCAAGGTGCAGGTGAACCGCGGCTTCCGCGTGCAGTTCAACAGCGCCATCGGCCCCTACAAGGGCGGTCTGCGCTTCAACCCCACCGTTTACCTGGGCATGCTGAAGTTCTTGGGCTTCGAGCAGGTCTTCAAGAACAGCCTGACCACGCTGCCCATGGGCGGCGGCAAGGGCGGTTCCGACTTCGACCCCAAGGGCAAGTCGAACATGGAGGTTATGCGCTTCTGCCAGTCTTTCATGACCGAGCTGCAGCGCCACATCGGCCCCGACACCGACGTTCCGGCCGGCGACTTGGGCGTGGGCGGTCGCGAGGTCGCCTACATGTTCGGCCAGTACAAGCGCCTGCGCAACGAATGGACGGGCACGCTGACCGGCAAGGGCCTTTCCTTTGGCGGCTCGCTCGCGCGCACCGAGGCCACCGGCTACGGCCTGGTGTACTTCGTCGACGAGTACCTGAAGTGCCACGATGAGTCCTTCGAAGGCAAGACGGTCGTCGTGCACGGATCCGGCAATGTGGCCATCTACGCCATCCAGAAGGTCGAGCAGCTCGGCGGGAAAACGGTCGCTTGCTCCGACACCAAGGGCTGGGTCTACGACGCGGACGGCATCAGCGTGGAGGCGCTCGAGGCCATCTACAACGCGAAGCGCTCAGGCAACGACAAGGGCGTGAGCCTCGCCATGTACACCGACTACCGTCCGAACGCCGAATACCATGCCGAAGACGGCCGTGGCGTGTGGGGCGTTGCGTGCGACATCGCGCTTCCGTGCGCCCGCGAGAACACGCTTTTGCTTGAAGATGCGGAAAAGCTGGTTGCGGGCGGCTGCAAGATCGTCGGCGAGGGCGCGAACATGCCGACCACGCTCGAGGCCACCGCGTACCTGCAAGAGAACGGCGTGGCGTTCTTCCCGGGCAAGGCGGCCAACGCCGGCGGCGTGGCTACGTCCGGCCTCGAGATGTCGCAGAACGCCGAGCACCTCTCCTGGACGTTCGAAGAGGTCGACGAGAAGCTGCAGGGCATCATGAAGAGCATCTACCATGCATGCGACGACGCAGCCAAGGAATACGGCCTCGACGAGAACTACGTGGCAGGCGCGAACATCGCCGGCTTCAAGAAGGTCGCCGACGCCATGATCGCCCAGGGCATCGTGTAATCGCATCGGGCCTTAACGTTAGAGCTGGGCCGCTTCGGATTTCCGGAGCGGCCCATTTGTGTATAATGGGCGCAGTCATCTGGTGAAAGGATCCCACATGTTCAAAAAGCTCGGAATCGTCGCAGCGCTCTGTTGCATGTTGGCGCTTAGCCTTGCGCTCGTGGGCTGCGGCGGCAGCGTCGACAAGTCGAAATACACCGGTGATTGGCAGTTGGCATCGAGTTCGAGTCAGGACCTCGATGCGGATTCGATCGCCCTCATGAAATCCCTCGGCTTGGAAGTGAAGCTGACGCTTTCCGACGACGGCACCGGCAAGCTCGACATGTTCGGGGATGAGATGAAGCTTTCCTGGGAAGCTTCGAGCAACACTGCCGGCAAGGTGAAGTTCGACAATTCGGAGACCACCATGGCCTTGAACAATAACGAGCTCACCCTGGCCGATGTGAACGGCTCGTCGTTAACCTTCAAGCGCTAGTGCTGCCTTAAGCTAACAACTGCCCGCCAGACTTGCTTATTCGCCCCGTGGAGCGTTCGAGAAATCTTGAAGTAGCTACGGCTACGCTTTCGATTTCTTTCACGCTCCACGGAGCGAATATCCTTCGTCTGGCGGGCAGTTAATTGCTGAACGCAGCACTAGACATGGAATGATATGCCACGCGAGCTTCGCACCAAAGTGGCGTATTATCGTCGCCCCTGTAAATATGCCGCTTTCGCCTCGGGCTTGAGTGGCATATTTTGTTCGACTTGATACCATGGCAGCATGGGAAAGGCGTTCAACAAAGTCATCGCGCGCTCCATTACGCAATCGATGGGGCGCTTCCTTGCCATCGCCATCATCTCGCTGCTCGGAGCGGGGTTCTATGCGGGCTTGCGCATGGCGGCGCCCGACATGCGGGTCGCCGGCGACGAGTTCTTCGATTCGAGCGACACCTACGACATAAGCGTCGTTTCCACCCTCGGCCTCGATGACGAAAGCCTGGCCATCCTCGGCGGTGTGGAGGGGGTCGGCCAAGTCATGCCCGCGTATCGAGCAGACGCCATGGTGGGGGCGGGGCAGGGCAGCTATGCGGCGAGCATCGAGTCTATTCCCGATGGCGACGTTCGGCTGAACAAGCCGATTCTCGAGCAGGGCGATTGGCCGTCCGACGCAGGCGAGTGCGTGGTCGGAGCCCGGGCTGCAAGCAAGCTCGGCATTGCGCTCGGCGACACCATCGCGATCGAAAAGGTCGACGGCGAAGTCGACGATTTGTTTGCACGCACCGAGTTCACGGTGTCGGGGCTTGTGAACTCGCCGCTGTACATCGCGTCGTCGCAGATGGGCATAACGTCGCTCGGCACGGGTTCGATCGAGCTGTACCTGTACGTGCGCTCGGGCGCGTTTGCAGAAGACCTTCCATACGCGGTCGCATATCTCGGCGTGCCGCAAGCGCGCATGGCTGCGTGGGACACGCCCGAGTATGAACAAGCTGTCGCTCCGGTCAAGGAACGCGTCGAAGGTGCAGCCCGAGAAGTGGGCGAGCGCCGATGGAACGTCATCATGGACGACGCCCAGCGCGAGCTTGATGACGCACGCGCCGAGTACGAGCGCGAACGGGCCGATGCCGAAGCCGAGCTCGACGACGCGGCGAGCGAGCTTGCCGATGCGCGCGCGAAACTCGACAGCGCTGCGGACGAGCTCGTCGAGGGCCGTGCGCGGGTCGACGACGCGGCCGCCCAGATCGAGGAAAACGAGCAGCGGCTGCGCGCCGCCGAAGACGAGTACGCCCAGGGAAAAGCCGCATTCGACGAGCAGCGGGAGCAATTCGAGCAGCAGGCCGCCGGGCTCGACGAGCTGAACGAGCAGCGCGACCAGCTCGTCGGCGGCATCGACCGGGCGCGCGACGGCATAGCGGTGCTGCAGAAGAAGCGCGAACAAGCGCAAGCCGCAGGCGATGAGGCGCTGATCGCCGGCATAGAGGCCCAGCTTGCGGCCGTGCAAGCGCAGCTCGACGAGCTTGAAGGCCAGCTTGCAGAACTCGATGCGGGCATCGCGGCCATCGAGGCGGGCGCCGCCGAGATAGATGCCGCTCAGACGCGCTTAGAACAGGTGCGATCCGAGCTCGACGCGGGCTGGGCGCAACTCGAGGAAGGCCGCAAGCAATACCTGAGCGGCCTTGCCGAATACCAGGACGGCCTTTCGGAATACCTTTCGGGCGAGCAGTCGTATACCGACGGCTTAGCCGAACTGGAGAAGGGCCGCGCGGATGCCGAAGAGGGTTTCGCCGACGCCGAGGCCGAGCTGGCCGATGCCCAGGCCGACATCGACGAGCTCGAGCATGGCGACGTGTATGTGCTCGATCGCTCGAAGAACCCCGGCGCCGCATCGCTTTCGTCCGATGCCGATGGCATCACGCAGATCGCCACGTTCCTCCCGTTCATGTTCTTCCTGGTCGCAGCATTGGTTTCGCTCACGAGCATGACGCGCATGGTCGACGAAGAACGCCTCGAGATCGGCACGAACAAGGCGCTCGGCTACGGGCGCGGACGCATCACTTCGAAGTACCTCGTGTACGGCGCCCTCGCAAGCGGCATCGGCTCGGTGGCAGGCGTCGTGGCGCTCGGGAAGCTGCTGCCTTGGTTCATCATGACGTCGTACCAGGTTTCCTACACCGTGCCGACCGTCCCGCTGCCGCTTCATCCGAGCATCGCCGCAACCGCCATCGGGCTTTCGGTCGGCGTCACGCTGCTTGCCACTTGGGGCGCTGCTGCCGCGTCGCTGCGCGAGAAGCCGGCTGCGCTCATGTTGCCTCGCGTTCCCAAGGCGGGCAAGCGCATCTTCCTCGAGCGCATACGCCCGCTCTGGCAGCGCATGACGTTCTCGCACAAGGTGACAGCGCGCAACCTGCTGCGCTACAAGCGGCGTTTCCTTATGGCGGTGATCGGCATTGCGGGCTGCACGGCGCTTCTCATGGTGGGTTTCGGCCTGCGCGACGCCATCGGAGGAATCGTGTCGAACCAGTACGAGACGCTGGTCTCCTACGACATGGCGGTGCGCGTCGATGCGGAAGAACTCGGCGAGGATGGCGCCAGACAGCTCGACCGCATACTGTCTTCAAGCGCAGTTGCAGACCACCTGGTCGTCGACGACTTCACGATGATCGCCGAGGGGTCGGGCGACGACATGCGCATAGAGGTCATCGTGCCGTCCGACGCCACGCGGCTTCCCGAGTTCGTCACGTTGCGCGATCGCGTGAGCACGCATGCGCTCGAACTTGCAGGCAACGCGGTGGTGCTGACCGAGAAAGCCGCCAATGTGCTCGGCGTGCGCCCAGGCGATGTTGTCACGCTCTACGACGAAAACGACGTGGGCGACAAGACGGGCGAGGGGCGCCCGTTCACGATCGGCGGCATCGCCGAGAACTACCTGGGTCATTTCGCATACATGACGCCTGAAGCTTACCGGTCGGCTTTCGGCGGTGAGCCCGCGAACGATTTCCGGTACGTGAAGCTCGCCGACGGCGCCGATGCGGCTTCGTTTGCCGACGAACTGCTGGCGATAGAGGGCGTGAACACGGTGAGCAACGTGTCCGACCAGGTTGCCACCTACCGCGACATGCTCGCGATCATGGACAAGCTCATAGTCGTGATTGTGGTGCTGTCGGCGGCGCTCGCGTTCGTCGTGCTGTACAACCTCACAAACATAAACATCAACGAACGCGTGCGCGAGATCGCCACGCTGAAGGTGCTCGGTTTCACGCGGCGCGAGGTGAGCGCCTACATTTTCCGCGAGATCATCGTGATGTCCCTCATCGGCGCGCTTGCCGGCTGCGTGCTCGGCGTGCCCCTCACGATGTACATCGCGCAAGCGGCGGAAACCGCCAACATGATGTTCGGCCGCACGATAGAGCCGGCGAGCTTCGTGCTGTCGTTCGCCATCACGATGGTGTTCTCCATCATCGTCGCGTTAGCCATGCGCCCCAAGCTCGTCCGCGTCGACATGGTGGAGTCCCTGAAGTCGATCGAATGAGTCAAAGGGACAGAGCGTTTGACTCACGTTGAATCTTATATAAGGGGCAGGCAATCGCTGGAGTGCGCG
>JAFUBE010000932.1 GCA_017460365.1 Eggerthellaceae bacterium | reverse complement strand
CTCGCGTGATGTAGCCTTCCGCCTGCAACTTCTTGAGCACCGGCGTGAGCGTCGACGAGTCGCGCCCGAGACGCGCCCCGAGCTCCTTCACGTGCATGTGCCCGGCCTCCCAGAGCACCATCCTGGTGATGTACTGTGTGTAAGTGAGGCCGAGCGGATCGAGAAACGGCTTGTAACGCCGCACGATTTCCTTAGAGGCACTGTACAGCCTGAAACACAGCTGGTTTTCGAGCGCCAACGTTCCGCGATCGTCTTTCATACGCCTCCTTTCGTTCTATTCCCGTTCTCGGGCGCTAACCCGTAGTTTCGCTATTCCTCGGACTCGCCGGAACCGGTCATCTGCTTGGCAAGCCAGTTCTGGATACCGACGTAGCCGATGAGGTCGATCTGTTGGTCGGTCCAGTTCAGGTCGTCGACCTCGTCTTTCAGATAGTCCTTGATCAGGTCGTACGTCACGACATCGAACTCGGGGTCGAGCATCGACTCGACAGCCGCGATGCCGTCGATCGAATACTGCTTCTCGAACGCCAGGTACTCCTGGATGTCCTCGTACACCTTCCACTCCTCGTTCGCCTCGTGCTTCACGTGGCCGCCGAGGTCGATGATGCGGTCGACGAACTGCTCGACGAAGCCCATCTCTTCCTCCGCGTGAGCCGCGTACTTTTCGCCAAGGGCCTCGAAGCCCTGCGACGCGAACACCTTCGAGTGAAGGCGGTGGTTGAACGACTGCGCGGACAGCCCCGTGACGATTGCCTGCATTACCTCGATTGCCTTTGCTTCTTTAGCCATGATTACCCCTTTCATGTTGTCTATCACACGATTAAATCGTACACGATTATTTTGTAATGTCAAGGAAATTATTCGGCGAGCGGAATTACCCAAATCAATGGTTAAGCTTATAATTTCTCTGTTATTTTCAATCCGGCTCAGACAACAAAGGGAAAGTTTTATGGGGAATCGCAAAATTGGCTTCACCGAAACCATCTTGCGCGATGCCGGCCAAAGCCTCATCGCGACGCGCTTAGCGTTTGACGAGATGGAACCCATCCTGGCCAAGCTCGACGCAGCCGGGTACTATTCGCTCGAGTGCTGGGGCGGCGCCACGTTCGACGTCTGCCTGCGTTTCTTGGGCGAAGACCCGTGGGAGCGCTTGCGCAAGATTCGCGCGGCGGCACCCAACACCAGGCTGCAGATGCTTCTGCGCGGCCAGAATATCCTGGGGTACAAGCATTACCCCGACGACATCGTGCGTCGTTTCGTGAAGGCGAGCGTTCGCAACGGCATCGACATCATCCGCATCTTCGACGCGCTCAACGACGTGGACAACCTGAAGGTTGCCACCGAGGCCGCCGTCGAAGAGGGCGCCATGGTGTCGGGCGCCATCTCCTACACCACGAGCCCCGTGCACACGCTCGACGCGTACGTGAAGCTCGCCAAGGAGATGCAGGCGATGGGCGCGTCCACGATCGCCATCAAGGACATGGCGGGCATCATGACGCCCGCCGAAGCGTACGACCTGGTGTCGGCGCTGAAAGACGCGCTCGACCTGCCCATCGTGGTGCACACGCACTGCACGACGGGCATGGCATACATGACTTACCTGAAAGCGGTCGAAGCGGGCGCCGACGTCATCGACACCGCGATCTCGCCGTTCTCGGGCGGCACGTCGCAACCGGCTACCGAAACGCTGGCCGTGGCGTTGAAGGGCCTGGGCTACGAGGTCGACCTCGACGAGCCGACGCTCTACGAGATCGCCGACTACTTCAAGCCCATCCGCGCGAAGTACCTCGAAGACGGCACGCTGAACCCCATCTCGCTGACCACCGACACGCAGTGCCTGAACTACCAGATCCCGGGCGGCATGCTTTCGAACCTGCTCTCGCAGCTGGAGATGCTGAACTCGCTCGACAAGTTCGAGGACGCGCTGAAGGAAACGCCGCGCGTGCGCGAGGACCTCGGCTTCCCGCCGCTCGTCACCCCGACGTCGCAGCTCGTGGGCACGCAGGCCGTGCAGAACGTGCTCGCCGGCGAGCGCTACAAGAACGTGGGCGCCGAGATCAAGGCCTACTGCCGCGGCGAGTACGGCAAGACGCCGGCGCCGATCAACCCCGAGATTCGCGAGCAGATCCTGCAGGGCGAGCCCATCGTGGAAGGCCGCTTCGCCGAAACGCTGCCGGCCGACGCGTTCCAAACCGCCGAAGCCGAGCTGGGCGACACCGCGCGCTGCGAGGAAGACGTGCTTTCCTACATCGCCTTCCCGCCGGTTGCCGAGAAGTTCTTCGCCGACCGCAAGGAACGCGAAGAGCAGGTCGTCTCCTACAGCATTAAGAAGGTGGAAGACTAATGGATGCCGCAAGCGTAACGCTTTCCGTTGGCGACTACGTCTTCTTCTCGATCATGGGCATCTGCGTGGTGTTCTTCGCGCTGATCCTGCTGATGTGCATCATCAAGATCATGACGTTCAGCCCCAAGAAGGCCGAGGAACCGGCTGCCGCTGGTGCCGGCGCCGCTGGCGGGGCTGCAGCTCCTGCCGCCGACAAGCCGCTCGCTCCGGGCACTGCCGGCGACCTGAAGCTGTACGACACCGACCCGCGTGATGCTGCCATGATCATGGCCATTGTTGCCGACGAGTTGAAGAAGCCGCTGAACGAGTTGAGGTTCATCTCCATCAGGGAGGTTAAATAATGAAATACGTTGTTACTCTGAGAGACAAGACCGACGAGGTCGAGGTCGAAGAAGGCGAGGCGATGATCCTCGACGAGTACGAGGCGAAGGCGCCCGCCTCTGCGGCT
>JAFUBE010000931.1 GCA_017460365.1 Eggerthellaceae bacterium | reverse complement strand
CACGGCGCGACCCGGCCAGTCGGCCGATACGCGCTACATCAACCGCGACACTTGGGCCCAGTACACCTTCGAGAAAAATGACATCTCCCATGCCGTGTGCATCGTCGGCTACGACGACAACTACTCGGCATCCAACTTCACGCATAATGTATTGACAAGAGAGACAGACGCAAACGGCAACGGGGTGAAAGACGAAAACGATAGATACATTCTCGCCAAGGACGCGAACGGACAGCCCTACGTCGATCCGGTCGCCACCGCAGCATCCACGCCTCCCGGTAACGGCGCGTGGATCGTGAAGAACAGTTGGGGTTCCGAGACCGACCAGGCAACCGACGACCTCAAACACGTGATCGGGACCGGCACCTATGGCGTGCGCGACGCAGATGGAAAGGCCACCGGGTACTTCTACCTCTCCTACTACGACAAGTCCATCTCGCAGCCCGAGACCATGACCTTCTCGCCCGATTTGCTGAACGAAGCCAACGACTTCGAGGTCTTGCAGCACGACTACATGGCCGCTCAAGGCGGTTTCTACACCACGCCGACCACAACTGACGTCACGAGCTCGGCGAACGTCTTCGAGACATCGCAAGACCTCTCGATCAAGGCCGTCTCCACGCGCACGTCGGAAGAGAACCAACGCGTGACTTTTGCCATCTACGAGCTAAGGGACGGTGCCACAGAACCCACCGACGGCACCTTGCTCTACCACACCTCGCGCAACTTCGAGTATGCCGGCTTCCACCGCCTGGATCTCGATTGGACCCTTAAGGTGAATGCTGGAAAAAAGATCGCCGTCGTCTCGACCGCGTCCACCTTGGATAGCGACGGTACGCGCCTCTATAGCGCTTCCGCGAACCGAGCATTGTCGAAACAGTCCGTGGAGTTTTTGAACAAGATGAACGTGCGGGTGCCTCTGTACGGTGAGGCGGTCGTGAACAAGGGGGAGAGCTTCCTGTACTCGAACGGGCAATGGGTCGACTGGACCGAGCATATTGCCGCGTTGCCAACAGTGGCAGGATCCCCCGTGCCGGGAGTTACGCTTCCCGGGGACACCTACACCGATCAGTTCTCCATCGACAACTTCTCCATCAAGCTGTATGCCGCGCCGGCCGATCAGAACCCGGTAGACCTGTCGGCGGCCGAGGTTGCGGTCGAAGCGGCCACCTACAGCGGCGGCGCGCCCGTGGAGCCGAAGGTGACCGTGAAGCTTGACGGGAAAACCCTGGATGCGGGGACGGACTACGAGGTGCGCTACGTCAACAACACGGATGTCGGCAAAAGCGCCGCAGTTGTCGTGTACGGCAAGGGAAGCTACACCGGCGCTACTCCGCCGAAGGCCTTCGAGATCGGCAAGGCGGCCAACACCATAACGGTCGCGCCAAAGGCCAAGACGACCAAGGTCGCGGGGTCGAAGCTCCGCAAGGCGAACCAGGTCATAAAGAAGGCCGACGCCTTCAAGGTGGGCAAGGCCCAAGGCGCGATCACGTTCAAAAAGGCCTCGGGCAACAGCAAGATAACCGTGAGCAAGGCCGGTAAGGTGACCGTGAAGAAGGGCCTCAAGAGGGGCGCCTACAAGGTGAAGGTGAAGGTCACGGCAGCCGGGAACGCGAACTACAAGAAGGCGACCAAGCCTGTAACATTGAAGATCAGGGTGGCGTAGCCCTTATTTCGGCGTGATGCCACGAAGAGAAACATAAATCTCTAGCTTGGAAGCCTTATACTAGTAATGCGCTGTGCTCTCGAATGGCTCGCAAACGCGGGTGAAGAGGGGCAGTTCCGTGCGGGGCCTGCAAGTTGGCTCCGTCGGAAATCGCAGTGGAGTCGAACAAGAAAGGAAACGAACTATGACTTCAAGTGAACAGGCATTGGCGGCCGGAGCTGTCGGTGCAAGCGTAACCATGATTCTGATCATCGCCCTCGTATGGTGGATTCTGCTGATCATCGCGCGGTGGAAGATTTTCGCGAAAGCCGGCGAGGCGGGGTGGAAGTCCATCATCCCCATTTACTCCGATTACGTCCAGTGGCGCATTGCGTGGAAGAAGATGAACATGTTCTGGATCGCGCTCGCGCTCATTATCGTCGGTTACGTTTTGGTCATGCTCAGCGGAGCGGTTGCTTACAATGCGTCAGGAGCGCTGACCGCCACCGGTGGCGGCGGTTTCCTCGCCATCATTGGCCTTGTATGCATGATCGCAGGCGCTGTCATCGACCTCGTCTCCGCGTACAAGCTGTTCGCCAGCTTCGGCAAGGGCGTCGGCTGGTTCATCCTGTACATTCTGTTTCCCAACATCATGCTGCTGGTGCTCGGCTTCGGCTCTGCGCAGCATCAGGGTCCCCAGGATTAAGATAGGCAGGCTTACCTGACGAGAGGCCTCGTTTCGAAAAGGCCCATCGGGATGCGAAATGCACCTCGATGGGCCTTTTCGGCGCGTAGGGGCGGCTGTTCGTTCAGGACAGCGGAGATGGCCGCTCGCTTGGAGCAGGGGGTGCGAACTCTTCGGGAGCATCGTTCAGGCTCCCATCGCCGACGTGATAGAAAGCCAGTCGAAACGAGCGTAAAATTAGGGTCATGATGAATAAATCATTCCGGCCCAGATTCCGCATGGCGGCGCGCTTCGCCCTCAAACCTCATGTGCCCACGCCATGACACGGTTGCGGCTTGGCATGCGACAAGAAAAGAAACAAGCCGGAGGTTCAACCTTCCGACCTGGTCTTTCGTGGTGGGCGGTCACACGCCAAGCATGCGGCGGACGTCTTCGTGGTGCTCGGGCCTCACGAGATAGTACAAAAGGATGTCGACAAGCTTTTCGCGCTTCCTATTGCGCCCGACGATCTTGAAATGGCGGATGCCGTAATCGGCGCGCAGGCGGACGACCTCTTCATTCGCGAGGACGATAGGCCCGTCGAAAAGCTCGGTGAAGTCAACTTTCGGACGGCCGCACTCCTCGCTAAACAGCGTGCTCTCGCCGTTCAGCTGATCGCGGCTCTCGTGCTCGTAGTGCTTCTGACGGACAGGGCAGTTTGGTGCGCAGACTTCGTTGACCATCACCTCGAGGCGTTCCGGGTGGGCGACCTGGGCAATGAAGTCGTAATCCTTGTTCAAGTTGTAGTTGAGGACCACGTAGTCGAATCGCTCGAGCGCGTCGTTGAGCGCTTCGATGTCGGTGATCTCTCGGGTTGTCGACAGCACGAGCTTGAACGGGTAGTTTTGGCGCAGGTATTCCGCCACTTCATCCGAGTATACGATTATTTCCACGTCGTAGTCGCTTGCGATGTCCAAAATCGTTCGGACGTAAGCATCGTCTCTCAGCACGTGCGTGTCGATGAACATGTTGGTAAAGGTGAGGCGCGCTTTCACGCCCACATCGTTGAGCGCCGCGAAGGTGGCGTGCATCCTAAAGGGCGGATACTGCAGCCCCGAATAGTGCCGCCCGCCATTCGCTTTGCATCGGGGAAAGCAGTCGTACACGCTGTCGAAGCGTACTCCGTCCCGGAACATGGCGGGGTTGTTGCGCCAAGACTCGATCAAGGACAGGTTCATCTGCAAGCCCGACGTGAAATCGGGCAAGGCGTAATTAAGGTCTAGCATGGCCTCTCCTAGGCGGGCTACCACAAGAGCGCCAACTGCGCATTCAGGCGCACATGAGGATAATTCGTGCAGCCACGACCACGTTGGCATGGCTTCGCTGAGCAAGGATGGGCTTTGCGATGAGCTTACCGAGAGCTAGCCGCCTATTCCACTGTATGCGATGTGGAAAAGGCGGCTAGCTCATATATCCTTATTTACCGGCGTGCTTGGCAGGTAGGCGATTATTCGTACCACTGATTAAGGTGGCAGTCACTACGCTCCCCAAAGCTGCTGCACGACCATCCACCGGCAATGCCCTCCATCTCCTCATCGGAGAGCTTGTAGCCCTCCTTCTTGGCGAGCGCCAGCATCTCCTCGGGGGTCTTGCATGCCTTCGCCTTCTCACGAAGCTCGGGGCTGAGGTTCATATCGTCGATGTTCATAACGCGTCCTTCCGTTCGATTCACCGCCGTCCGACTCCACACCGAGCCGAACCGACTAGTATCTTATACGCCAATGGATGCTCTTTTGTCTCGCAATTTCGAGAATTACCGCACGTCACAATGGGTTTTACGGTTTTCCGCGACGATGAGCAAGCGAAAGGGACGTTTGGTTGCACGTTGATTAGTTGGCAGGTTAATTGACAGATTTGGTGTCGATACACGTAGTGTCGCGGTGGTTGCGGAGGGTGTAGAGCAATCGTTCGTTTTGTTGACGGAGTGAGGAGAAAAACACCCCGACTTTTCCTGCGTCAGGCCCCCAGCCCCCAGATCAACTCTGAATGCAGCTTCTTGAAATCTGGGATACATTTTGGGATACATTTGGGATACAGACCCTGGATAGCAAAAACCCTCACCCAGTTATCGCAGGTGAAGGGCTGTTGTAAGTGGTGGGCGTTACAAGATTTGTACTTGTGGCCTCTTCCGTGTCAGCAGTCGCAACTATGCGCGGCTATACACTTTGGCTTCTAGGCTATGGCAAACGGCTGGTCAACGCATGGCGCGTAGAAGCAGGTCTGTCGCGAAGTGTCCTTTTGGCTGCCTAATCTTCACTAGCGTTTCACTAAGCTAGCACCAGCACCTGCGGAAGAGATTCCTCGTTGAACGTTTTCAGCTGGTAGGTCTTTTCCAGGTTGAGCCAGAATTCCGGGGTTGTGCCAAGCGCCCTGCCCAAAAGCAGAGCCATCTCGGTGCTGATGGCCCGGCGTCCGTGGACGATGTCGGAAATCGCGGACTGGGGCTTATGGATGGCCTTCGCGAGGCGGTACTGGGAAATGCCCATCGGAACCAGGAACTCCTCGAGCAGAATCTCGCCCGGCGTGGATATGTAGCTGTTAGTGGTAGTCACAGAACTCCACTCCCTTCGCTCCTTCGGGTGTCCATGTGAAACACAGACGCCATTGATCGTTAGCCCTGATGCTGTGTTGACCAGCACGCTCGTGTTGCAGCTCCTCGCGGTGGTTGCT
>JAFUBE010000930.1 GCA_017460365.1 Eggerthellaceae bacterium | reverse complement strand
CGCTTCGGAAGAAGCGCAATCCGCGAAACTACCCCACTTTGGGTCTGGCAGTAAGTGGGGTAGCGGTTTCGCGCTTCGCCGGGAATGGCGTTTGGTCGCAGGCTACATATAGCCCGTTTTCTCAAGTTGTAGCTCGAAGAAGTCGTTGAGCTTGCGGAACGGTCGGCGCAAAGGCAGCGCTACGATCAGCAAGATTCCGCCCATCAGCAGCAATGCTCCGATTCCAATCAATGCATTCGACCACGCGATGCCAGCCACGCATTCCTGCAGCAAGCACATCGCATAGAAGAACGGCAAGAATGCGGATACGTCGAACAGGATCGGATCGAGCATCTCGACCGGGAACGTGCCGCCCGACGCCGCCACCTGCATGATGAGCAATATGACGCACAGCGCCTTTCCGATGTCGCCGAACAACTCGGTGATCGTGTACACCATGAGGCAGAATACCTGTCCGATGAATACGCCGAACACGAAGAACAGCACGGGATTTTCGCAGTCGATGTGCAAAAGCAGCATATCGCCGAGAAGAACGAACGTGCTTTGCATGAGGCCGATCAGGCCGAAGATGCCATAGCGGCCGAAGAACTCGTGACGGGGCCGGAACTTGGGGAAACGGCGACGAAGCTCATCGATGCGTTCCTCCACGACATGCACGCGCATGGTCGATATCATGACGAGCGCCCCGACCCAAAGCGACAGCACGGTGTAAAACGGGGCCATGGCCGACCCGTAATTGGCTACGGAAAAGACCGGCTGGCGATCCGTTTTCACGGGGACGGCGAGGTTCGCGGCCATCGACTCGAGGTCGCTGCCGAGGATGACGGCGGACATCTGCTTGAGGTCGCCCGATTTCAGCGCCTCCGCCACACGCGCTTTCGTGCCCTCGATCGCCGATGCCGCAGACTCCACCCTATCGCCCGCCTCCGCGAGACCGCCAGACAGGGCCGACAGCTGGTTCGTGAGGCCGTCGGTGCTGGAATCGATTCCACCGAGGGCCCCCTCGAGCCCGCCCACGATCCCCGAAGCGGACGAAGAGATGCTCCCCATCGTGGAGCGCAGGTTCGCAACCGAGGGCGCCACGGAATTTGCGAAGTAGCTCTTCGCCTCTTGCAGCTGGGCTTTCGCATCGCGCACGAGCGCATCGATTTCGCTTCTCGCATCGTCGATGCGCCCGGGCGCTCCCTGCGCATGCGCTTTTGCCTGCTCGAGGGATTCGATCGCGGCATCGAACGCGGCAGCGTCGACCGACGGGTTCTCGCTCTTGTATCGTTCGAGGTCGTCGATTGTGCCCTGGATCAATTCCGGCACGTTCTCGGCGCCTCGCGCGAGCATGTCGAGCACCAAGTCGAGCTGGGTTTGGATTGAATCGATGTCGACGGCGTTATCGCCCAACGTGCTTTCGACAATCGCGCTCGCATCGTCGAAAGCGCCCATGGCGCTCACCGCTCCCTTTTCCGCTTCCGAAATGGCGGCCCCGGCAGAGTTTCCGGCGCTTTCGAGCCCTTTTATGGCAACGCTTGCGGTATCGACTACGTCCGACACCGTGCCAGCGAGGCCGCCGAGCGTCCTCAGCTCGCGGGCAGAGGCTTTCGCATCGCGTATGGCATCGTCGAGATGTCCGCTCATCTTGCTCACGAAGCTGCTCATCTTGGGGTTTTCCACGTAGCGGAGCACGTCGTATGCCACCGAAAGCGCGACCAAGTCGACGTTTTCGGTGAAGCTTGCGCGTATGTTCTCCTGGATGGCATCGGCTCCCTTTTGCGTGATGATCGGGGCTATGGGGTTCTCCTTCTGGTTCGTGTAATACGTGACGTTCGGATACTTCGCGTCGTCGGTGAGGTAGGTCATGAGGTTTGAACTGAAATCGTGCGGGATGACGATGGCGGCATAGTACGCGGACGACTCCACCCCCGCGATGGCGTCGTGCTCGTCGACGAAAACCCAGTTGAAGTTCTTGTTCCCGCGCAGCTGCGATGTCACGGTCTCGCCGACGTTCAACGTGATGGGGACGAGCTCGCCTTTGTAGCCATCGTCTTCGTTTGCCACGGCGACCTTCAGGCTGCCCGTCGCACCATAAGGATCCCAGCTGCCCGCGATGTTGAACCACGCGTACATCGACGGCGTGATGACGAGAAGCACGATGACGACCAGGCCAACCACGCTCTGGAATCCCAGCTTGACATCGGTGGCGAATATCTCGCGCGCTGGATTG
>JAFUBE010000009.1 GCA_017460365.1 Eggerthellaceae bacterium | reverse complement strand
TCGGCTCGGTGCTGCATGCATGCCAGCGCGATCGGGTAAGCGGGCGTTTCCTCACCGTCCTCGTCTTCGTCGGCATCTTCATCGGGCTGGTGAAATCCACCTGCGTCATCCTGCTGGCTTTGCTGCTCCTCCCCTTCCACCGGGGCTACGTGAAGACGGCGAAGCTCGACTGGAGGCTCGTCCTTCCCGCCATCGCGGGATGTGCGGCTGCGATGTTCTGGAGCAGGGCGATTTCGGGCATCGGCCCGGTGTACCAACCGTATGACGAGTTCCGCGCCGGCATCCTGCAAATCGCGACTCATCCGCTGCACCTCGCCAAAACAATCGTCATCTCGCTGTTCCAGCCGCTCGACTTCACGAGCGATGCCGGGAACGCAGGGCGCAACGCGCAACTTTTCCTCGGGTCGGAATTCACCCAGCTGCCCGCGACGGTCATGGCTCCGATTCTGCTGGCATGCATCGCACTCGTCGCATACGGGAACAAGGCGAACGAGCAATTCGACCGCCTCGACCGGATCATCGTCCTCGCCACCGTGGTGCTGTTTTTCGTGGGAACCCACTTCGCCATGCTGGCATCGTGGTCGGCTGGCCAGCTCGGCGGCTACAACCAGGGGATTCAGACACGCTATTTCGTGCCGGAGCTGCCTTTGCTGGGACTGCTGGTTCCCTACCTCGCGCTATCGGTTGGAAACAAACGCGCTGCATGCGCCCTTACAGGCACCCTGCTCGTATTCGGCTACATGGGAATAGTAATCGCGCAACTCATGCCGATTGCCGGGTACTGATCGCTCTTCGCCCCTCTCTCGTGATAGCAAAGACACTAACTCGGGTTAGATGCCGAGCGCCTTCTTCAGCAGCGACACGCGGCGACGCGAGACGGGGATCTTGTCCTCGACACCGTTCAGGGTGAGCAGCAAGGTGCCGCCGCTGACGGGCTCGACCTCTTCGACCATCGACAGGTTCACGAGGTAGCCGCGGTGCACGCGGAAGAACCCATGGCCGTCGAGGCGCTTCTCGAGCTGGGCCAAGCTGACCGTGGAGAAGTACCGATCAGTGTCGGTCTGCAGGTACGCGTAATCGTCGCGCGCCATGACGTAGCGAATCTTGTCGATCGCGATGAGGATCTTCTTGCCGCCCTTCTCGACCGAGATGCGCTCGGACTTCTGCGCTTGCATGTGCAGTGACACGCTCTCGCGCACGCGCGCGATTGCTTGGGCGAGACGCTCGGTTTCGACGGGCTTCACGAGGTAGTCGACGGCGTTCACCTTGAATGCGTCGAGCGCGAACTCGCTGTAGGCCGTGACGAACACGACCGCAGGCGGGTACTTCAGATGCTGAAGGCCCTCGGCAAGCTTCAACCCAGTGGCTTCAGGCATGTTCACATCGAGGAACATGACGTCGATCGGATAGTCCTTCAGCTTCTCGATCGCCTCGCGGACGCTGGCAGCCTCGGCTACGACCTCGGTCTGGCCGATTTCGTCGAGCAGAAATTTAAGTTCCGACCTGGCAGGAGCCTCGTCATCGACAATCATGGCTTTCAGCACAGCAGATTCCTCCCCTTGTATTACCGCTTGCAGCGGAAAACGCACCGCTTGCATCGGAATAGTAACCGCTCATCTGATTTTCACGCACATCGAACGTTATGTCAAATGTGAACTTAACGGGTCATTTTTGCAGCCGCTTTAGCATTTACCGCCCACGGGCCGGCCAGAAGGGGCATGCGCCATGCTCAAACAGTCCTCGCTTTGTCGAACAGCCCACTGGGCTGTTC
>JAFUBE010000929.1 GCA_017460365.1 Eggerthellaceae bacterium | reverse complement strand
TGGCAATGGCGTGCGGGCCCGTGGCGCAGCAGAGACGCGAGCGCTCGCGGCCGCCGCGAACCGACATCCGAGTTGGGGCCCGAAGCCTCCCCAGATTCCGCTCGCAACGCGACCGGCGAAGCACCACTAGTGGTTAGTTAAGTGATAATTTTTGGGTATAGACGCTTCAGCTTCACCCTGGCGCCTTCCGTCGTGAACTGCCAGTCGACCGTCTTCTGGCGCGCGTTCCGGTCATCCTCCCAGGCGCGGACGAGCCGGGCCATCTCCCCGAAGCCGCCGACGCGCCTGGGCAGGCCGTGGCTCATGAGCACGCCGATCTCGACCTCGACCATGTCCAGCCAGCTGCCGTGCTTGGGCGTGTAGTGGACCTCGAGCCTCTCAGCGAGCCTGCGGGCCTCCTCCGGCGGGAACGCCTCGTACAGCGAGCCCATGGCGTGGGTGTTGAGGTTGTCCCAGACCAGCACGATGGCCTCGGCGTCGGGGTAGAGTTCGTCGGAGAGCCAGCGCAGGGCCTCGGCCATGTCGAGGCGCGTCCTCGTCGCCGCGACGCGCGCGTGCCGCTCGCGCTCCAGCGGCGCGAACGCCATGAACACGTCCGCCACGCCCTTGCGCACGTACTCGTAGTCCCAGGTCTCCGGCTCGCCCGGGCGCGCGGGCATCGGGCTGCGGGAGTGCGCCACGAGCTGCCTGGAGCCCTCGTCGAGGCACACCGGCGGCCGCGACGGGTCCCGCGGGCGGGCGTACACCTCGAGCACGTCCTCCATGGCGGCTACGAACTCGCAGGAGGCCTCGGGGATGCACCACTCCCTGACCAGCCATGGCTTGACTTCGTTTTTTTCAGAAGGTCGCCGACGGCCACGTGGCTTATCGACTCGACGTAGCCGAGCTCCACCGACTTGTCGGCGATCAGGCGCAGGGTCCACCTCGAATGCCCTTCCGGCGGGTCCGTGCAGGTCAGGGCCACTATCTTGGCCTCGGCCTCGCCGTCGATCTTCACGTTGCCGGGCTTGCTGCGGGGCTTGCGGCCCACCGCCGCGAGCGGCCCCTCCTCGCAGCACCTCTTCTTGACGTTGCGTACGGTCTGCTCGGTGAACCGGTAGGCCTCCGCCGCCCGCGCGTCGGTCCAGCGCAGGTCGGCGAACGCGCCCCTGTCGACCGCGAGCAGCACGCTCGCCCGCCTCGCGTCCGCGATGGGCCCCTTGCCCCTCGTCGCTATCCTGACCAGCTCCGAACGCTCGTCCTCCATCAGCTCTACCGTGTACCGCTCCATGGGGCACCACCTCCCGAGAAGATGATACCGCCATCGGGCATGCTTAAATATAAAACTTAACTTACCACTAGCATGGCGGGCTCAGTGCCGACGCTCTACTGGTTCGACCGGTGGGACGAGCGGATCGGCCTTCTGCGCGTGGTTGGCGAGCTCGTGCACACCGAGGAGCTGAACGGCGAGGACACGCTCGAGTTCTGCAGCTACGAGGTGCCCGCGAAGGGCGACCGGCTGCTGTGGCTGGACGGCGGCACCTGGCGCGAGCACGTGGTGGTGCGGACCGACGAGCCGGCGGCGGGGCTCTGCGGCGTGTACGCGGAGTCGTCGCTCTGCGAGCTGCTGGACGACTTCATCGAGGAGGCGCAGCTGGTGAGCAGGACGGCGGCGCAGGCCCTGGCGGCCGTGCTGGCGCCGACGCGCTGGTCGGTGGCCTACTGCGCGTCGCTTGGCATCGCCGGTCATTGCCGCCTTGCCGTCATAGAGCAGCCTTCACCGGTACAGCGCACAGCAGATTAGCAAGCGGCCTATGCCGTACAGCAGCACCGGCATAGAGCTCCGAATTGGCTCCATAGAAAGTAGCCTACACCGTACGGCGAGCGTACAGCGGTGCAGCTTTCGGCCGACTCGGAGCGGTCGGGGCGCTGAGCCGTAAGACCCGACCCGAATTCACCGCCACATCAACACTCCGCTTGGGCTTTTAGTGGCCCAAGCGGGAGTTGCGGCTCATGCGGGGGAACGCCCCGCCCCCCTTAGTGGAAAGGACGGCGATGACTGAGCAACCTTGCAGGCTGGATATACGGATCTCCCCGCAGGACAAGCTTCTCCTGAAGCGCCGATGCGACGAGTTCGGAATGACCCAAACCGATTATATGCGCATGCTGATAAACCTCCCCTTGCGCATGGTCGACGAGGGCATGGAGGAACAATCGGATCTGTTCGTCATAGACCGCTGGGGAGCGAGCAAGATTTCAGCCCAAATACGAAGGCTCGGATATCTCTACAACCAGAGCACCCACGCGCTCAATTCCATTGCCTATTACCTGAGGCGCGACGAAGCCGACAGCCTGGATGCGCTCGACGCGCTAGAGAACGCGACGGAAAAGCTGGAAGCGGTTGATACTGGTGTCCAGGCGATTTGCAAGCAGCTCAATTCGCTCGTGGGAAAGCGTTTCGGCTATGAGCTGTTTGAGTCGAACAGGTATCAAGACTCGCACGATATGCAGGGACGCAAGCGCCAGAACAAGGATACCGAAGCATCATTGTGAGCGTCAGACCGGTTGCAGATACAACGCAAATCGGAATGTCATATGCGGCTCGGAAGCCATATAATATTTTCGAAAATTGCCATAACGGAAAATTCCGTAAACAGGAGGATGCATGAGGATAAGGCGGGATCTCTATCTTGACAAGCTGATAGCGCGCAAGCACAACGGCATGGTGAAAGTCGTCACCGGCGTGCGTAGATGCGGCAAGTCGTACCTGCTCTTCGAGCTGTTCATGGAGCACCTGCTCGAAAGCGGTGTTCCCCGCGAGCGCATTATCGACGTCCAGCTGGACGACCGCAAGAACAAGGAGCTGCGCGACCCGGACGCTTGCGATGCGTACGTCCGCGAGAGGGTGGGAGAAGGCCAGCACTACGTGATGATCGACGAGGTCCAACTCATGACCGAGTTCGAGGATGTGCTGTTGGGCTTCCTCCACATCCCGAACCTGGACGTCTACGTAACAGGCAGCAACTCGAAGTTCCTCTCAAGCGACATCATCACCGAATTCCGGGGCCGGGGCGACCAGGTGCGCGTACATCCGCTTTCGTTCGCCGAATACCATTCGGCGATGGGCCGCGACTGGGACGACGACTGGAACGACTACATGACCTACGGAGGCATGCCTTATGCAGCGACGCTCGGCATCGACCGGGACAAGGCCTCATACCTCCAAGGCCTGTTCGAGGAAGTGTACCTGCGCGACGTCGTCGACCGGCATGACGTGAGAAACGTCGACGAGCTGGGAGAGCTCGTGGACGTCATCGCGTCTGCAACCGGTTCGCTCACCAACCCGGACAAGCTCGAGAAGACGTTCAAGATCGTGAAGGGAGTTACCCTGTCTTCCCCAACCATAAGGAAGTACCTTGGCTACTTCGAGGATGCCTTCCTGATGAGGAAGGCGAAACGCTACAACGTGAAGGGACGAAAGCACATCGGAGGCCCGCTCAAGTATTATTTCGAGGATGTGGGGCTGAGGAACGCGAGGTTGAACTTCCGCCAGCTGGAGCCCACCCACATCATGGAGAACGTCATCTACAACGAGCTCGTCGCGCGCGGTTACTCTGTGGACGTCGGCATCGTGGAAATCCGCGAGGGGGACGACCGCAAGCAGGTTGAGATAGACTTCGTCGCCAACGAGGGCAGCAGGCGCTACTACGTTCAAAGCGCCTTCGTGCTGCCCGACGAAGAGAAGCGCGCGCAGGAAGAGCGCCCGCTCGTCAGCGTGCCCGACTCGTTTAAGAAGATCATCGTGGTCGGGGGCAGCCAAAAGGCATCTCGCGACGACAACGGCATCGTCACAATGGGTGTCAAGCAATTCCTGCTCGACCCTGACAGCTTGGAACTGTAGCAAGCCCCTTGACGACCGGATTCTTCTCCTGATGACCTTCGAAGAATAGGCCCGGAACAGCGAATCCTTCCAATGACGGAGTTTCATGGCTCTGGGCATTTCAGCACATTATCGTGAGAAAGTAGTCAAAACTGCACTTGGTGAGCAATCTGAAATGAAAGATTCCCAGTGGCTTAGCGGTTCGAATTCAATGATTTCGACACCGCTGAACCACTGGAAATCACGTAAAAAGGTCAGATAGAACCTCACAATAATGTACTGAAATCACTCCCACTCAACTGTCACAGGGCAGGTTCCCACACGCTAACAGTTTGTCTTCTCGTGCTTTCCCTTGTCGCCACGTGCATGCACGTGGCGTGTCGTTATTGGGGAGTATTTTTTGTCAGACAGCTTCAGGGGCGTACTCACCTGTACTCACCGCTGAGTACACTTTCTGTACTCAGCCCTCGGGGAGTGATCACGAGACCCTCGCGGAGTAGTCACAGCCGCAGGTCAGTGATGAGGAGTATTACTCATTTTTAAGAGGTGAGTACGGTTGCAGTCGGTTTTGAGCGTACGGCAATACTATCGGCCCCAGCTAGCGGGATCGATGGC
>JAFUBE010000928.1 GCA_017460365.1 Eggerthellaceae bacterium | reverse complement strand
GAAGGACGATCTCGTGAAGTGGCTTAAGACGAACTTCTAAGCCGTCATCACGTTATGCGAAGCCGCAGGGCGTGCCGTGCTCGGTCTACCTGCGCGTTCACCCTGCGGCTGCCCATAGCGAAGAACTACGGATAATACGAGTTAGAAGCCTACTCCACTAAGTCGTATGCCGTGCCCTTCAAGGCAAGCTCCCAAGCCTCGCACACGGCGGAAGAGCAGTCGCGGTCGCCCTTCTTCACTTGGATGCTTCCCGCGTCGGTCGGCACGTTGCAGTAGCCGGACGTTCCAAACCGCCTAGGCTGGCTGTACCCGTGCTCCGGGCAAGTGCATAAGTGCCTCATGACCTGCACGGCCACGTTAGCCCTCGAAATACCCATTTCAAACCCCTTTCGCAAGTCGGGCGCCGCACCCAGGCGACGCCCTCACCAACAAAGCCCGAACCGATTCGACAGCGCTACTCGCCCTCGGGCAGGTGGCTCCCGATCTCGGCCATCACGGGCGAAAGAACCGCCATCACGAACGCCACGACGAGCGCCCGCATCGCCGGGTCAAGAACCGCCGCGCCGACGATCATGTCGATGTTGGCGACGAACACGCCCAGCACGCCTTGTGCGATAGTGCGCAGCAGCCGCCAGTTCCACTCGTTGCCGGTAAGAAACTTCTCCATGTCATCCCACCTTCCGGTAAAGGGTCTCGATGTCGTTCCGGGCCACGGCCATGTCCTGCTCGAGCTTGTACGTCCTCGATATGACCTCGTTGTGCTGCCGGACGCGCTCGGAGAGCGTGTCTATCTTCAGCTCCAGAACCGCCTTGCTCCGCGAGTTCGACACGAGCACGCCCACCAGGGTGAGCACGCCCGTCACGGCAGCAGCAAATACAGATTCCATGCAAGACCTCCGACCGGGAAACGACTTCCTACGGCACAAGCTTCCCACGCCGTCACAAGGTCGCCGGGCTCCCGGAAAAGGCCCGCCCGGTGGTACAATTCGCAGAACGGAGATGAAAACACGACCCCGTCGGGTAGTCGGGGTGCGTCCTTCGGCGTCAGTAGCCTGCCTCCTTGGTTGTCCCTTCTCCGCGTGGCATCTACATAAAGGAGGAAATCGCCATGCGGAAGATCAGGGCATCCTCCACCCTGACCGTCTATCACGACGGCCAGTTTTGGGTGGGGGTCTTCGAGCGCGCCGAGGAAGGCCGCTACAGCGCGTGCCGCGTCGTTTTCGGCGCGGAGCCGTCCAACGAAGAGATCCAGCAGCTCGTCTGCGAGAGGTGGAACGACCTGCGCTTCACACGCCCGACGGCGCACGAGGGGGCTCCGAGGCAGTCGGCAAACCCCAAGCGTCGCCAGCGCGAGGCATCGCGGGAGATGGCGCGGCGCGGACTGTCCACCAAGGCGCAGCAGGCGCTCTCGGAGGAACGCGAGGCATCAGCCAAGCAGCGCAAGGCCGACAGTCGCGAGCGCCGGGAATCCGAGAAACGCGAGCGCTTCGAGCGGCGCAAGGAGAAGCGGAAGCGCAAGCATCGCGGCAAGTGAGGAACGCCTTACGCGGCGGTCAGGTACCCCGGCTGCCCCGCCTTGTCGATGCGCATGTAGGTGTAGGAAACGTTGGAAGAAGACCATGCCGTTCCGTTGCCCCCGACCAGCGCCTTGGAGCTGTAGAAGCACTGCGATCCCGTGATGCCGCTCGAAGGCAGCGCCCAGTCGGCGTCGGCGTAGATGGTGGTCAGCTTCGTGCAGCTCGAAAGGCAGTAGGAAAGGTCGGTCAAGGTCGACGGGTCGAACCCCCGGAAGTCGATCTCCTCCAGGCTGCTGCAGCTCGCGAAGGTGAAGTACATCGAGCGCACGCCGCGAAGGTTCCCGAGCCCCGCCACGGCCATCACGTTGGTGCACGAGTACAGCAGGTAGTTCAGGTTCAGGCGCGTGAACACCGACATGTCGGCGGCGAACACCACGCGGTAGAGGTTCTGCCGGTGCGTCGGCCCGGTCGTGCCATCCCAGGGCGTGAACCCCAGCGCTTTGTACTGGCCTATCGCGCAGATACGGTTCGACGCCAGGAGCGCACGCCCTGGCTCGGGCACGCCCGTCGCGGTCAGGACGCCCTCGCCGTCTGCGTAGTAGTGCGCCCAGAACCAGGTGCGCTTGTCGTCGCTCGGGTTCGTCAGCACGCCGCCCGCGCCCAGCTTGCACACGGAGGCGCCGCTCGTGCTCGTCGGCACGAAGCCGTCCTCGCCGCCGACGAGGCGGTTGCACCCGTTGAACATGAACGATCCGGAAAGCCTCGCGTTGCTGAACGAGGTCGCGTAGATCGTCTCCAAGCTGGGGCAGCTGCCGAACATCTGGCTGGCGCTCGTGATGCCGGAAAGGTGCTCGAAGCCCGAGACCTCGGTCATGTTCTCGAACGCGTTGAAGAGGTAGTTGGCGTTGGTGAGCCCCACGTCGGCGAACGAGGGGTGGACGACCGCCTTGCGCACTTTTAGCTTCGCCGAATCGTAGGCCCTCGCCGCCGCGGACGAGTAGCCGGCGGCGGAAACCTCCCAGGCGTCCACCGGCACCCCGCCGTCGTGGCAATGCCGCCCGTCGACGTAGTTGAACTCCAACGTCCCGAGCGACGTCAGAACCGCCCGTGGCTTCAGTCCCACGTCCCAGGTGAGGTCGAGAATGGCCCGCGCCATCTCGCCGGGCTGGTAGGTCCGCTCCAAACCGTTCTGCCCGCGTATCGCGTCGGCTATATCGGTAAACACCGATTCCGGCAGCACTCCCGATTCCAGCTCCATGTAGTCCTGCGGCTGGTAGTTCCCGGAATAGGAACCGTCCAAAGCCGTCACGGCCGCCGCCATCTCG
>JAFUBE010000927.1 GCA_017460365.1 Eggerthellaceae bacterium | reverse complement strand
GTCGGCGCGAAGGTCACGCCGCTCGACTCGGTGGGCGTGTACGTGCACGGTGGCCGCGCGCTCTCCCCTTCGACCCTGCGCTTGTATGCGCTCCCCGCAAGCGTTGCCGGGGTGGGGCGCATCGTGGTTGCGAACCCGCCGACGAAGGATGGTTCGCTCGACCCTGCCATCTGCAAGGCGTGTGAGCTTGTAGGCGTCACCGAAATCTATTCGGTCGGCGGCGCCCAGGCGATCGCCGCGCTCGCGTACGGAACCGAGCAGATCGCGCCTGTCGACAAAATCACCGGTCCGGGCAACGCATTCGTGGCCGCAGCCAAGAAACTCGTTTCGGGCGACGTGGGCATCGACATGATTGCCGGGCCCTCCGAGGTATGCGTCGTGGCCGACGAGACGGCTGATCCGTCCCTCGTGGCGATCGACCTCATGGCCCAGGCCGAGCACGATCCGCTCGCGACCTGTTATTTCGTCACGTTCTCAGCCGACTACGCCGATGCGGTGGAAGCGGCCATCGACGAGCACATGAAACGCACGACGCGCGCCGAGATAACGAGCGCATCGCTGGTCGACCAGGGGCTCGTCGTGGTCTGCGAAGACCTTCCCCAGGCGCTTGCGGCCGTGAACGTGATTGCGCCTGAGCATCTCGAGCTGCACATTGCAAACCCGATGGACTCGCTCGGCGCGATTCGCCACGCAGGCGCCATCTTCTTGGGCGAATGGACGCCCGAGGCCGTCGGCGACTATGTGGCCGGCCCCAACCACACGCTGCCAACGGGCGGCACTGCGCGCTTCTCGAGCCCGCTGGCGGTCGAGCAGTTCGTGAAAAAATCGTCGATCATCCAGTATTCCAAGTCGGCGCTTGCGGCCGACGCCCCGGCAATCGTCGCGATTGCCGATCACGAGGGGCTGTGGGCGCATGCCCGCTCAGTCGAAATGCGCGCCCGCAACCTGCAATAATGACTAGAACCACAGGTTCGGGACGCAGACCTGATCTGCGTCTCAAGCTTACGATCAGGAGGAACGAACAGCGATGAACCAGGTACGACCCCCGGCTCCGCAGCTGGCGGACATCGAGCCGTACGACCCCAAGTACATCCCAGCTAAGATCATGGTTTCGGCGAACGAGAACTCGTCGGACGTGCCGTTCGATATACGGCGCGAGATCGAGCGCGAAACGCGCAAGGTCGCGTTCAACCGCTATCCCGATCCGCTTGCGAACGATCTGCGCGACCTGATCGCGGAGGCGAACGGGCTCGACCGCGACCAGGTGATCATGGGAAACGGCGGCGACGAGCTGCTGTTCAACATCGCGCTCGCGTGGGGAGGGCCTGGTCGGAAGTTCCTGAACATGCCGCCCACGTTCAGCGTGTACAAGAATAACGCCCAGCTCACGAACACGGAAATCGTGAACGTGGATCGTCTTGCCGATTTCTCCATCGACGAAGATGCCGTCGTGGCGCGCCTCGCCCAAGGCGACATCGACTTCACGATCGTCACCACGCCGAACAACCCGAGCGGAAACATCGCGTCGAACGATTTCGTCGCTCGTGCATGCGAGGCGTCCGACGCCCTCGTCATGGTCGATGAAGCGTATTTCGAGTTTTCGCGCTATACCGCCCGTCCGCTGCTCGCGCGCTACGAGAACCTGGTCATACTGCGCACGTTTTCGAAGGCGTTTTCGCTTGCGGGCGTGCGCCTGGGTTACCTGCTCGGCAGCGAGCGGGTGCTCACCGAGTTCAAAAAGGTACGCCAGCCGTATTCGGTCGATGCCGTTTCGCAGGCCATCGGGCGCGTCGTGTTCGCGAACCGCGCCAAGTTCGAAAAGGAGATCGACCAGATCATCGAAGAGCGCGGCCGCATGCACGACGCGCTTTGCGCCCTCGATGGGGTTGAAGCGTTTCCGTCTGAATCGAATTACATATTGTTTCGCCTGGCCGACGCCGATGCTGGCCAGGTCTGGCAGCGGCTTCTCGATCGCGGTATCCTGGTTCGCGATTTCTCGCGCTCGGCGGGCCTGGAAGGCTGCTTGCGCGTTTCCATAGGTTTGCCTGAGGAAAACGCATGCTTCCTTGCCGAGCTGAAGGCCATTTTGGAAGGAGCTTCGTAATGCGCACGTCATCCATCACGCGCACGACTTCAGAGACCGACATCGCCATCTCGCTCGACCTCGATGGCGTTGGCACGGCTGAAATCGACACGGGCATCGGGTTTTTCGACCACATGCTCGACGCGTTCGCGCGGCACGGGCTGTTCGACCTTGCCGTGAAGGCGGAAGGCGATTTGCATGTCGACGGCCACCATACGGTCGAAGACGTCGGCATCGTGCTCGGGCAAGCGTTCGCCGAGGCGATCGGCGACAAGCGGGGCATCGTTCGCTACGGCGACATCACGCTGCCGATGGACGAAGCGCTCGTGCTCGCTGCCGTCGACTTCTCGGGTCGCGGCGGCCTGTACTGGCAGATGGACATCCCCTACCAGATGGTCGGGTCGTTCGATTCCACCCTGGCCAAGGAGTTCTTCATCGCGTTCGCCACCAACGCGCACATCACCCTGCACGTGCAGCAACTCGCTGGCGAGAACGTGCATCACATCATAGAATGCCTGTTCAAGGCCACAGCCCGAGCCCTGCGTAGCGCCGTCGAACGCGACCCGCGCGCCGCAGACGCCCTGCCTTCGACCAAAGGTGCCCTATAGTGTGACCCTGTTCGACAGACACGATCTGTCATTTTCGCGGAGAGACCTGCGGAACAGGGAGCCTCTCCGCGAAAATGACAGATCGCGTCTGACGAAAAGTGTCACACATGCGAAAACGGGGAACGGAGTTGAGTTGATAGCAGTTGTTGACTACCACAAGGGAAACCTGATGTCGGTCGAGCGGGGGCTTGTTTCGGCGGGCGCAGATGCGCAGATCACCGACGACCCCGAGGTCATCGGCGCGGCGCAGGCTATCGTGTTGCCGGGCGTCGGCGCGTTCACCGATGCGGTTGCGTCGATGAACGAGCTGGGCCAGGCTTCCGTCGTGCGCGAGCGCATTCAAGCAGGCGTGCCGTTTCTCGGCATTTGCCTGGGGATGCACCTGTTGTACGAGGCGGGCGAAGAGCACGCCCAAGGCGACCCGACGCCGGGCCTCGGGCTTCTCGGCGGCACCGTGGCCGCGATTCCCAAAACCGATCCGCGCGGGCGCGCCTTCAAGGTTCCCCACGTTGGCTGGAACAACGTCGACTACCTGAGCAAGCGGATATCGCCCCTGTTCAAAGGCATTAAGGATCGTGAGTTCTTCTATTTTACGCACAGCTTCATCGCACCTCCCACGCCCGAGGCAATAGCCACGACCACGCATTCGATCACATTCCCGTGCGCGGTGCAGGCCGACGAGCGCGCGTTCGGCGTGCAGTTCCACCCCGAGAAGAGCTCCGATGCCGGCGCGCAGCTCCTGGCGAATTTCGTCGAGCTCGCGCGGGCATAGAGAGAGGACCGAACATGTACCTGCTTCCCGCAATCGACATACTCGACGGCGCGGCCGTGCGCCTGGCCAAAGGCGACTACGCCCAGGTGACCGTCTACAACGCCGACCCCGTGGACCAAGCCAAGCGCTTCGCCGACGCGGGCGCGCAGTGGATCCACGTGGTGGACCTCAACGGCGCCAAGAGCGGCGTGCAGG
>JAFUBE010000926.1 GCA_017460365.1 Eggerthellaceae bacterium | reverse complement strand
TCTTCGGCCACGAACACGCTGTCCTGGTCTATGACGAGGGCCTTGACGCGCCCGCCGCACTTGCACGAGAAGCGGTGCAACGCCCGGCACGCCTCCACCGAGTCGAACTTGTGGTCCTGGGCGAACACCCAGATCAGGCGCGAGAACCACAGCACCACGACGATGAAGTGCGCGACCAGCCCGCCGCCGCACTTCCACTGGCCGAAGTCCACCTGGGCCTTCTCGCCCGGGGGCGGCGCGTCGATGACGCCGTGCTTGCGCTTGCGCTCCCCGGCAGGGGCGATCTCGCCGTCCTCCTTCAGGCGGCGGATGAAGTTGCGAAGCGTCTGCTCGTTGCCCGGAAGCGCCTCGTAGCCGTACTCGCCGCCCTCGACGAACTTCTCGACGAGCACGTCGTAGATCGAGCTCATGTAGGCATCGGGGTTGCGCTCGGCTATCTCGATTATCTCCGAGCGGAAGGGCTCGCAGTCGAAGGCCATCTGCTTGCGCACCTTCGCGTGGTTGTCCTCCGGCGCGCAGTCCATGTTGTAGTACTTGCGCACCGTCTTCTTCGTGGGCACCTTCGTGTGGCGCGACTTCAGCTCGTCGTAGGCCTCGTCCACGGTGTAGCCGGCCAGCTTGAGCTCCTGTATCTCGTAGATCATCTTGTCCTGTATCATCTTCTCGGCTCCTAACGGTCGTGTCTTTTGCCGGACGTGGCCGTTAGGATGCCAGATGATTCCTCCTCCCTGCATGTCGTTGGGAAAATCTCATTACCGGCGCTTGGGAAGAAGTCCTTACCGCATCGATGGAAAAACTCGTTACCGGGCCCTTGGAAATTCTGCTTACCGTCGGCTGGAAAAACTCCTTACCGCGCCTGGGGGTGCTGACGAAAATCCGTACCAATCGACGACGATTGGAGGATTCAAGTCATGTACTCGTACGAGGACCGGAAGAGGGCTGTCGAGCTCTACATCGAATACAGCTTCAAGGCTGCGGAAGTGATCCGCGAGCTCGGGTACCCCAACAGGCATTCACTCAGCAACTGGTACAAGGACTACCTCGAGCACGGCGAGGTGCGCGAGAGGACGCACGAGCCCCGCTTCTACAGTGACGAGGAGAAGCGGCTCGCGGTCGACCATTTCCTGGAGCACGGACGCAGCCCGTCGCTGACGATCGGGGCGCTCGGATACCCTAGCAAGCAGTCCCTCTACGAATGGGTCGACGAGCTGGTTCCGGGCCAACGCAGGATATCGCCCCCTCCTGCCGTACAATTCACCTACGAGCAGAAAGCGGACGCCGTGGTGGCCCTGACCACCAGGAAGGGCTCCGCCAAGGAGATCGCGGAATCGGTCGGGACGAGCCGCGAGAACCTCTACTGGTGGAAATACGAGCTGCTCGGCAAGGAGGTGCCCTGCAAGATGCCCGATACGCCAAGCGAAAACGCCGGCGACGTCGCCGGCCTGGAAGCGCGGGTGGCCGAGCTCGAGAGCCAGGTCAGGAAACTCGAGCTCAGGAAGGCGATCCTCGAGGGGACGGTGGAGCTCCTGGGAAAAGGCCCGGGCGCCGACCCGAACCGGTTGACGAACAGGGAGAAGACGCTTCTGGTGCAGGCCCTGAGGCCTGAGTGGCCCCTGACCGTGCTGCTCGGGGAGGTCGGCCTGGCGCGCAGCAGCTACCAGTACCAGGTAGAGGCCCTGTCCAAGCCCGACAAGTACGCCGACCTGCGCGTGCGCATAACCGAGATATTCCACGAGAACGGCTCCCGCTACGGCTACCGCCGCATCCACCTCGAGCTCCGCAAGGAAAAGGTCGTGGTGTCCGAGAAGGTGGTCTGCGCCATCATGAAGGAGGAGGGCCTTGTCGCCAAGGGGCGGAAGCGCAAGCGCAGGTACAGCTCCTACCAGGGCGAGATATCGGAGGCTCCGGAGAACCTGGTCAAGCGCGACTTCCACGCGGACGCACCCAACGAGCTGTGGCTCACCGACATCACGGAGTTCCACATCCCCGCCGGCAAGGTGTACCTCTCGCCGGTCATCGACTGCTTCGACGGGATGGCAGTGAGCTGGCGCATGTCGACGTCCCCCAACGCGGAACTCGCAAACTCCATGCTCGAGGCGGCGTGCTCCACTCTCGGCGAGGGCGAGCGTCCTCGGATTCACTCGGATCGAGGCTGCCATTATCGCTGGCCGGGGTGGATTAGGATATGCGAAGAAAACGGCCTTGAGCGCTCGATGTCGAAGAAGGGGTGCAGCCCCGACAACTCGGCCTGCGAGGGGTTCTTCGGCAGGCTCAAGAACGAGGTTTTTTACGGGGAGAATTGGAGCGGGTGGTCAATCGAGGAGTTCATGTCCGAGATCGACGCCTACATCCGATGGTACAATGAGCGCCGCATCAAGCTGACGCTGGACGGGATGAGCCCCGTCGAATACAGGGAAAGCCTAGGGCTGATGGCAGCCTAGGAGGTACGGAAAAACGTCAGCACCCCCGCGAGGGAAAAAGTGCTTGACATTTGCACGAGTTCCGGTTGGTGGCGGCCGCCGGTTCCAGCCTGCGCGTGTCGCACCCGGCCCAGGGCCGCGCGATTGTGGTCGACTACGAGTTCGCGGGCGGCGAGGCCGTGGTGATCGACTGCGCATCGGAATACGTCTTCATCAAAGACGCCGACGCGCGGGACTGCGTGGCGCTCGGCAGCGACTTCTTCAGCCTGGACCCGGGCGACCGCATCCTTT
>JAFUBE010000102.1 GCA_017460365.1 Eggerthellaceae bacterium | reverse complement strand
GCACGTGCCTTCATTGCGCAATGAGAGTTCGTGTCATCTAGAAAAATATAAGAGCGCCTTCGAGTGGTGAAGGCGCTCCAATGTTAGGTTCCTGCGTCGTTTCCCGTTATCGCTTCAAAATGCCAGGCAAGGCGTCCCAATCTTCTTGGAACAGGGCCGGATCCATCAGCTTCAGGTCGTCGGCGACCTTCGGGGTGAAGCCCATGTGCGCCAGGACATCCTTTTCTAGGTCGATGCCGGGCGCGATTTCGACAATGGTCATCTCGCCGTCGACGATCTGCAGCACGCAGCGTTCGGTGACGTAGAGGATCGTCTGGTTGGTGCCAACGTTTTTGCCCGAGAAGGTGATCTGTTGCACGGCATCGACGAACTTCTCGGCTGTGCCTTCCTCGATGATGTTCAGCTTGCCGTCAGCGACTTCCATTTTGCCCTTGGCCATGAACGTGCCGGCGAACACGACCTTTTTGGCACTCTGCGTAATGTCGATGAAGCCGCCAGGGCCCGATAGGCGGTTGCCGAATTTCGAGACGTTCACGTTGCCGTCTTTGTCGGCTTCGGCCAGACCGAGCACCGTGATGTCGAGCCCGCCGCCGTCGATGAAGTCGAACATGGCGTTATGCAAGATGATGGCTTCGGCATTGTAGTTGCTTCCGAAATTAGGAAGCGCAGCCGGCACGCCGCCGATGCCGCCCGCTTCGGCGGTGATGGTGATGTCGTCTAGACATCCGCATTCCGCAACGACTGATGCCACGTCGGCGGGAATGCCCACACCCAGGTTTGCGATGGCGCCAGGAACTAGTTCGGCGGCGCAACGACGGCAGATGACCTTACGCGGGGACAGGTCGAGCACGGGCAGCTGATCGAGCGGCTTCTTGATCTGGCCGCTGAAAGCCGGCTCGAAATAGACGCCCTCGGTCTGCCAGCAGCAATCCTTATCGGTTGCCTGCACGACGTAATCGACCATAATGCCGGGAATCGCCACGTCTTTGGGGTTCAGTGTGCCTTTCTGCGCGAGGTACTCCACCTGCACGATCACGATGCCACCAGAGTTTTTCGCAGCGCTCGCCACGGCGAGCCCCTCGTTCATGACGCTCTCGTGCGCAAACGAGATGTTTCCGTTCTCGTCGGCGGTGGTGCCGCGCAGCAGGGCCACGTCGAGCGGGAAGCTCTTGTAGAAGAGGTATTCCTCGCCTTGGAAATCGATGAGCTCGCAGGCATCCTCGGTGGTCTCCGGGTTCATGCGCCCGCCCTCGACGCGCGGGTCGACGAAGGTGCCAAGGCCGACTGTGGTGAGGAGACCAGGGCGCCCCGCGGCGATCTCGCGCCAGAGGTTCACGATGACGCCCTGCGGCAGGCAGTGGCATTTGATGTCGCCCGACTGCACGAGCTTGTTCAGCGCGAACGCCGAGCCGATATGCGCGCCCGACCATTGCGTGACCAGGCCCGGCCCCGCCTCGCCGAGCACGGTGACGCCGCGCGTCTTCCAGTCGCCCATGGCGCACCCCTGCTTAAGGTTGATGTTGCACGGGTGCCCGGTCTCCTTGAAGCTGTCGCGCATGGCGCGGCCGACTTCCTCAGCCCAGCCGGAAAGGCCCATGCCCGCCAAGCCGACGGTTGCGCCATCGGGAATGAGCTTTGCCGCTTCGGCGGCGGTGATGAATTGTGCCATGTTCCATTCCTCTCTGTCGTTATGGGAAATGTCTTCCCAGCCAAACGACGAAGCCAGCCACGAGCAAATGAGTCTCTGTGACCGGCTTCCTGTCCCTATGGGCGCCCGGACGTTATTTGTCCGAGCGCTAATCGTGCGATGGTCGGTTATGAACGCGCGTACTGCTTTGCGAGCTGCCGCCCGGCGATGTAGACCATGATCTCGTCGGTGCCACCGGCGATCTGCATGCCGCGCAGGTCGATCCAGATGCGCCCGAGACGCGTCTCGGTGGTGTAGCCCAAGCCGCCGTAGATCTGCATGGCGTTCGAAGCGACCTCGACGCAGGCTTTCACGGCATAGTATTTCAACAGTGCGGAATCGATGCGCACCGACTCGTCGTTGTCCATCTTCCACAGCGTCTTGTAAAGCATGTTGCGGGCGTTTTGCAGCGCCACTTCCATTTCGGTGAGCTTCAGCTGAATCAGCTGGTAGTCGGCAATCGGGCGGCCGAACGTCTGACGCTCGCTTACGTAGGCGGCGGCGTCGTCCATGGCGGCCTGCGCGGTGCCGATGCACTGCGCCACGATCAGGCAGCGCTCAGTCTCGAAGTTCTTCATCAGGTTGAAGAAACCCTTGCCCGCCTCGCCGATGCGCATGTCCTCGGTCAGCACGACGTCGTCGAAGTACATCTCGCAGAACGCGGCTACCTGGTTGCCGATCTTGTGCAGGGGCGCAGTGGACAGCCCCTTCGCGTCTTTCGGGACGATCCACATCGACATCGAGCGGTTTTCGCGCGCCGGATCCTCGTCCTTGGCGATGACGAGCACGTTCGGGAAGATCTCTCCCTGCGTGACCCAGGTCTTCTGGCCGCTCAGGATGTACGTGCCGTCGGCCTGCTTCTTGGTGACGCAGGCCATGGCCTGGTTGTCGGAGCCGGCGGCCGGCTCGGAAAATCCGAGCGAGAAGATGGGCTGGCCGGTCTCCATGTAATTGGCCATGGCTTGCGCGATCTGCTCGTCGGTCGCTCCGAAATCGATGAAGTCGCGCATGGCCAGCGTGTTGTTCAGCACGGGCAGCATGCAGCCGGAATAGTGTGCGAATTCCTCGGTCAACAAGCCGAGCGTGACCAGGTCGGTGTCGATGCCCTCGTATTTCTCGGGGATGCCCATGAGGCCGAAACCGTTTTCCATCCACGCGGAGGTGAGTTCTTCGCTCATGCGATGGTTCTCGTACATCTCGCGAATCTGATCTTCGCTCGTGTAGCGCTCGCAAAACTCCTTGATGCTGTCAACAAGCAGCTCCTGTTCGTCAGTCAACCGGAAATCCATGCTGTTGCCTTTCTCGTAGAATACAGGGTTGACGCGCGTGCGCGCGTCCAAAGAGAGTATATGCTGCCCGTTATCCTCGCAGCGTGTCAGTTCTAGTCAGATTGAGAAAGTGACTAAAGAGTTGCGTCCTTTCCGCCCCTTGTCATCGATTCCGGGCTGGGCACCGCAGGTAAAGCGCGATGTGAAAGAGCGCTACAAGACGATGCCGAATTTTTCCTGCAGCAGGGCTGGGATGCCGTCTTCGGCAACTTCGAAGATCGCTTTCTCGCTGCCGTGGTATTCGGTGAACGTGTTGTTACGCAGGTCGAAGGCTCCGTCGGCCGTTTTGATGTTTGCCATGCGGTTCAGCTTGAACACCGATTCGGGGTTGTTGGCTTGGTAGAACGACAGGGGGATGAAATCCTCTTCGCCAACGGGCATGGCGCACACGCGCAGCACGACGCGCTCATCGGCCTTGCTGCCGGCATAGCCCACTTCCCACCAATAGTCGTTGCGCTTGTACAGCGTGAACGTGTGGGAGTCCTCGGTGCGCGAAGCTCCGTCTTCCATAAGCTGGGCGAAGTTCGCCATGGGGCCACCGAAACCAACGTCGGCCAGGTATTCGCGGCCGTCGATGGTCACGACATTAGCACGATGCGAGATGAGGGGGTAGGGGGTAGGCCTTAGAAGCACGCGGGCCATGACGGGGCGCGAGTCGAACCCGAGTCCACGCAGCAGTGCGTTGAAGGCCGCATTCAGCTCGAAGCAATAGCCGCCGCGTTTGCGATTCACGATCTTGTCGAACAGGTCGGCTATGTCGAGCGAGGGCGTCAGGCCCAGCGTGTGCACGTCGAGGTTGTCGAAGGGCACCGCGTGCTGGTGGGCATCGATGAGCTCGTCGAGGAACTCGGGTGTCGGCTCCTTAGCCTGCGGTATGCCGATGCGCGCCAGGTAGGCCTCGATGTCGGGCAGCGGCTTGTACAGTTCCTCGCTCATGGGTTCCCCTCTCGTCGGAACGGATGCTTCAAGGGTACACTACCGAAGCCCGGCGAGCGGAAAGCTTCTCCGAATTCCCGACAAGCCGCAGCAGTGCCGAGCTTTCCTGGCGAATGCGCCTTTATCGCCGCCGTGTGACATGTCCCGTCAGACACGATCTGTCATTTTTCGAGGAAGACATGCGGTATGCCAAGCGCCACCCGAAAAATGACAGATCGTGTCTGACGGGAAATGTCACACGGTGTTCGGGACGGGGGTAAAGACGCATTTTAGATGCTCAGGAACCCGTGCGCGGTCTCGGCGGCATCTTCGGCGCTTGCCGTGTAAGCGTCGGCGCCGATCTTGCCGGCAAACGACTCGTCTGCCGCCGCGCCGCCGACCATGATGAACAGCTGGTCGCGCAGCTTCGCCTCCTTCAGCGCTTCGACGATGGCGCGCGCCTCGTCGAGCAGCTCGACCTGGTTCACCGAAATCAAGATGAGATTGCAGTCGGGGTTGGTGCGCACGTGCTCGACGAACGCCTCGGACGAAACCTCGGTGCCGAGGTCGGCCACCTTGATGTCGCGGCTCTCCAGCATGATGCGCACGAGGTTCTTGCCGATGTCGTGCACGTCGCCGACCACCGTGCCGATGGCGGCAGCGCCCGACACCGGCCTCTCGTCCTCGACCGCGATATGCGGCTGAAGCACTTCCATGGCAAGGTTGACGGTCGACACGGCGGCCATCATCTCCGTCATGTACGCATTGCCTTCCCGGTAGGCATCGCCCACCGAGTTCATGCCGTCAAGCAACCCCCGGTTTAGCAAATGGTGCGCAGAAATACCCAATTCAAGGCCGTATTCCACGAGCGGCACAACGTCTTTCATCCCGCCTTGGCGCACCGTGTTGCTGATTTCCTCGAGCACCGTAACGATGCGCTCGGCTGCCAGCTCGGATTGGCTGACCGTGCGTTCGCGATTGGGCAGCATGCGGTTCTTCAAGCTGGCGACGATGGGTGCCAGACGCTCTTCTTGCGTGTCGAGGTACGCGAGCCCCAGCGAATCGCGCGGCGCGTCTTGGATGGGTACCTGTGTTGCCGAGGTCGCCGAAGGCGGCAGGAAACCATCGTCGTACACGACCACGTCATCGCCCATGAAGGCGGTCATGATGGCGGGAAGGCCGGGGATGAGGTCGGCGATGTCGGCTCCGAGCCTTTCCAGCTCCTCGCGCAGTTTGTCAGCGGCTTTCGACGCCGAGGCTTTCGGCCAGAGCCACACGGTGGTGTCCGCCAGGTCGCGCACCTTGATGGCTGCGCGCCGCGACAGCTCATGGCCTTTGGGCACGAAAGCGGAAAGGCCCGCGCGCGACAGTTCGGCAAACCTGAGCGCCGTCGGCGCATCGTCGAGCCCTGCGTCTGACGTCGACCAAAAGTCGATGACCCCTTCGCGCAGCAGGCGCACGGGATCGCTCGGCCCGATCGGGATAAGCGAGAAGTGCATCGTCGATTGCGACATGCTGAGCATGAACGAAATGGCATCGCGCGAATAGCTGTTGATCCCCACGCGGATGGTGCCGGCAGCAGCTCCTTTGGCCATGGCGCGCGTTAAGCGCACCGTCTCGTCGTACTCGGAAACGATGTTCTTTACGGTCTCGTGGAAAAATGCACCTTCGGCCGTGAGCGAGGTGCCGCTGCGCATGCGGTTGAACACCTTGAAGCCGAGCTCGTTTTCGATGACTTTCAGCTGGTAGGTGAGGGCGGGCTGCGTGACGTGCAGTTTCTTCGCAGTGGTCGTCATCGACTCGCATTCTGCAAGTACGAGCATCATCCGCATCTGCGCGATGTCCACGCCTTAGCCCCTTTCGAACCCTGCTGTATTACCAAGTTCGAAATTTTACCGCAAGCGGGGATAGTCGGTCGACGTTGTACGATATGCCATCGTCTCCGCATGGACTCCTAAGTACGCATTTCGCACCGAACAATCTATATCTCTCCTCATTGAGAGTCCGGCTATAACTATTGCTAAGGAGATGCGTCTTCGTCGCCACCGTGTGACACTTCCCGTCAGACACGATCTGTCATTTTTCGGGTGGCGCGTGCTGGACCGCATGCCGTCCTCGAAAACTGACAGATCGTGTCTGACGGGAAGTGTCACACGCACGTAGAGAGAGGGTTCTC
>JAFUBE010000925.1 GCA_017460365.1 Eggerthellaceae bacterium | reverse complement strand
GGTTTATGTTCTCGGTGGCGTAATGGTGGCGCAATTCATACGGGACGGCCGCGCCGGGCTCGTTCACCGAGTCCCAGGCCAGCCGGAAGCACTTCTGCACCCACGAGGCGGGGTGGTGCCCCTCGACGCCCGAGGGGAAGAAATACGCCCTGCCCGGGAACAGCCCCGCTATCGCGGCGTCGTACCTGCGCATCGGCTCGATCATCGACCCGTGCAGCGCGACGAAGTGCTCGCCGGGGCCCTTCGAGTCGCGCACGCCGACGACGCCCTCGGCCAGGTCGACGTCGCCCGCCCGCAGGAGGCGCGCCTCGGTCGTGCGCATCCCGCTGCTGTAGAGCAGCCTGAAGAAGACGGGCACGGTCAGTTTCCTGGCCACGGAGTTCACGTGCCCGGGCTTGAAGGGCAGCGAGTCGCACGCGGCGAAGAACCTTGCCAGCTCCTCGTCGGTGAACGCGTGCGGTATGTAGGCGCTCGCCTGCTTCCTGGGGAGCTCGGGCTCGGTGACGTCCGTCAGCCCCCTGTCCCCCAGGTAGCGAACGAACGACACGACGACGTAGATCCGGGACCGGCACGAGTTGTTCGACTCGCCGTCCCGTTGCCGGCACCAGCCGTCCACCATGTCCTGCGTCAGCTCGGACGCGCCCGGGTGCTCGCGCTTGCAGTAGCGGTCGAAGAGCAGGAGGTTCGGCCCGTACGCCGCGTCGTTCCACCGGCCGGACGCTTCCCTGTGGCTGACGAACGCGAAGATGAGCGGGGCGAGGGGGGAACCGTAGGCTAGCATGGCGGGAGCACCCCCTCCGCGATGGGGAACCGCTCGATGCCGAGCGAGCATTCGCGCAGGTGGGCGATGTCCGCACCGAGGTACGGCTGCAGCGAGTCCGGCGACGAGTGGCCGAGCGCCGCGCTGATGACCGGTCGCGGCGCGCCGCCCGCCAGCATCGACGTCACGGCGTTGTGCCGGAAGATGTGCGTGCCCCTCCTGTCGCCGTCTGATTGCCGCACGCCCGCCGCCCTGAACACCTTCGCGGCGACGTTGCCGATCGACTTCGGCTCAAGCTTCGAATGGGGCTTGCGCTCCCCGAGGAACACCCACGGCTCGGCCGATCCCGGCCTCTCGCAGGCCAGGTAGTCGTATATGGCGTTGCCCACGGCGACCGGTAGCGACAGCGTGAGCGGCGTCTCGGTCTTCTGCTGGACGATCGAGATCGTTCCCGCGCCCCAGTCGATGGAGTCGAGCCCCAAAGACGCGACGTCGCAGCCCCGCAGGCCCGTGAGCAGGAGGGTCGTCCCCACGGCACGGTCACGCAGGGACAGCCCGGACCTCTCGTCGGCGAGCGCGACCCGGATCGCCGACACCTCGCTTTCCGCCAGGCGCTGCACGTTCTTGCGCGAGGCCCGCAGCTCCGGAAGGCAAAGCAGCACGCGGGCGCATTCGCGGTCTGACTCCGCCGACGCCCTGAGCACGGCGGCTACGTTCTTCCTGTACGACCCGCCACGCGCGAGGGTCCCGTCGCCGTTGCGGAAGAACGACACGACGTCGCCCTCGGTGACATGCGCAAGCTCCAGGCGCCCTTTCTCCTGCATGGCGAGGAGGAAGCACGAGGCGTTCGCTGACGCGACTTCGATCGTCCCCTCCTTCCTGCCGAGCCGCGCGGCATCGGACCTGTAATCGTCGACGATCCTCGCGTAACCGTCGTTGAGCTGGTGATACGCGCCTCGCGGTGCCACCTCGGACTTTCTCTTCGTCCAGTCCGGCAGCGTTCCGTGCAGGTCGAATCGCGCGATGATCTCGATGGCGTTCTTGCGCGTCCTGCGCGATTCGGGCGAGTTCGTCTCGGCCGCTCTCTCCCCGTACACGTCGGCGTGCGATTCCCACCGGTTCCCCTCGGCGTGCCGTATTATCCAGTTCATCTCGGTCCTCACCATCGCGATGCAATGGGGGCTGTAGCCCTCCGATTCCATGTGCGACACGAGCTCGGGGAAGCGTTTCTTCAAATTGCTGACTTCCAAAATGGCCTCCTTCTCGGTTGTTCGGTCGAGCTGGGGCCATGATAGAATCACAACCTTTT
>JAFUBE010000924.1 GCA_017460365.1 Eggerthellaceae bacterium | reverse complement strand
TGTTGCTGGTGAGGAACGCTACGCAGTAGGCATGATCCGCGACGTTTTCGTCGTAAAGCCAACCGCCATCGGCCTTGCAGGACCGGTACCCGGCCAGGGCTAACCGGTGCTCTTCGAGGGCATGGTGCCACGACCCCTGCAACTCATACGCCCATGCGAGCATCCCATGCGCATCCGCTATATCATTCAGCCGGGATTTGTCCCCGATATCGCTTCGAGCCTTGTCCACGAGCAGCAGCGCCTTTGCGAGGCAGAGGGCCTCCGCCCCCATGCCGTCCACTAAGCAGTCAAGGCACTCCCATTCGAGCTTGCTCGCAAGGTTTCCCAACTCGATGTGTCCGGGGTTTCGCACCGCTTCCTTTATGGCCGCCACGACCTTATCGCGGGACTCGCGAGCGTAAGCCTCGCTATGATCCTCCGAGAAGCGCCTCCTCCCCGCGACGCTGTCAAGGCAGGCTAGGACTTCCGCAATTGTTGGCACCCTATCCTCGTATTCCTCCGCACCGAACTTGCCGTACCGAAAGTACGGAATCCTCCTTCCCAGGTCCGCCGCCATGCCTTCTCCTGCCTCAATTGAAGCCAGCCGACATGCCAATGCCTCAAGGAAGAAGGCGAACTCCGGAAGTGCCCCTGGTTCGCTAACCCCCGCAAGCTCCCTCGCAAGGCTCACCGCTTCCCGATAGATCCTGTGCGCGTCCGTCTCGACATATTGCCCGCCCTTTTTTCTGTAGTCCCTATCGGGGTTCATGACGCAAGGCCATGTCGGCTTCATGGCCCGATCGACGAACCTCCACCTCGGGTCGGCGTCCATGCCCTCGCGGCCTTCGGGCGACCGCGCGGTCTCGTCTTCGGATTGCTGTGCGGACGCCGCAGCGTCTCCCCGCAGCTCGCGTAACGGCGGCGTGCGCAGGAACTCCGGGATGTAGTCGTCATACTCTGGTACCTTGTATGCTGGGTAGCCGGGACCCTCGTAAAGGTTGTCGAACGTCTCGTCGTCGAAATCTTCGTCCACCGCCACGAATGCCTCGGCGACGCCGTGCTCGGTCAGCTCGGGCTCCACGTGGTACACGATCATCGTCGGCCTACAGCCTTCGGGCAGCCCCATCAGGTAATCGGCTTGCGCCTCGACGCATTTCACGCTCTCCGCAATCGGATCCCCGTCTATGTCCTCGGGATGCGTCCAGAGGACCTTCCTCTTGAGGGGGTCCGTAGTCAATCCAGGCTTCTGGAATATGGCAAGGTCCACGAAGCCGCGTCCGCCACGCTTCAAGCGCCCCGCGCCTTCCTTCCTGGTTGCGGTAATGTCTTCGGCGGGAACCTCGATCGTTTCGCCCCCGATGGCCATGTAATACGGTCCGGCTTTGAGTGCAGTTTTCCTAGTCGCATCCATAATGCGGCCCCTTTCGTTGTTTAGTTAATTGATTCGGTTCTATCCGAGCAGCACCGTAGCGCACCCCCGGAACTCGCTGATGATGAACGCCGTGACAAGCAAGAGGGCGATGACTCCGAACACGCCCTCCACCGAAGCTTCGGCACGCGCGCGGTCGAAGCCGAAAACGATTCCCTTAACGAGGCAGGTCAGGTATGCACACGCGAGCAATAGCGCAGTCAGGTGCATCGTGAACCTTGCCATCTCGGAACCGCTCCCGAAGAGTGCGCCAACAGCGAGGGAAACGGCAATGTACGAGGCGATAGTCAGCCCGGTGACCTTCAAGAGCGCCATTACAGCACCTCCACAAAAACTGGTATCTCACAAACGGC
>JAFUBE010000923.1 GCA_017460365.1 Eggerthellaceae bacterium | reverse complement strand
CTTGTTGATGCGGCGGTCGTAGGTGAGCAGCCCGTTGGTCTCTTCTTCGATATCGCTGACCTGGGTGTATATGTAACCGGCGAGGCCCTTCGGCTCGAGGGCTTCGACGTGCGCAATCAATGCGCGCACAGCAGCGCGCCAGGTGGCGATATCGTCGTAGATTTCGTAGCCGTAGCATTCGGGCAGCGAGCTGTGGCCCTCCACGCGATGCGAGAAGCCGCCGAATTCCGAGATGAAAAACGCCCGGCCCCGGCTGCATGGCCACACGGCGAGCTCGCGGAAGTAGTTGTGCACGCTCTTGAAATCGCCGCAACCCTGGTCGTACCAGCCGCTCACGGCATCGATCACGCGCGTCGGATCGAGCGCGCGCACGAGCTCGGTCGCGGCGCGGGCATCGAATTGGCCCCAGCCCTCGTTGAACAGCGACCAGCCGATTATGGACGGGTGATTCTCGAGCAGCTGCACGGTTTCGCGGCAGGTTCGCGTCCACTCGTCGCGGTACGCCTGCGCACCAGCGCCGAGTTTCTCCTGATGGTCGGGCGCTTCGTCGTTGAAGTGGTTCCAGCTCAGCTTGAAGAGCGTGGGTTTGTAACTCCAATCCCACGTGCGGATCTCGGGCGTACCGCCCTGCACCATGTCTTGCATCACGAGCATGCCGAGCCGGTCGCAATGGTAGTACCAGCGCGCGTTTTCCACCTTGATGTGCATGCGCATGAGGTTGAAACCGGCATTGCGCATGGCTTCGATGTCGAAGACGAGCGCCTCATCGGACGGCGCGGTCATGAGGCCGTCGGGCCAATACGCCTGGTCGAGCACGCCGCGCACGAACAGCGGCTCGCCGTTCAAAAACACGCGCGCATGGCCCACCTCGTCGCAGCGCATTTCCACTTTGCGGAAGCCACAGTAGCTGTGCACGACATCCTCGTCGCAGGTGATGACGAGCTCGTACAGATACGGGTCGTCGGGACTCCACAGGCGCGGGCTCTCCACGATGGCCCCGTCGCGCCCCTCGCCCACCAAGTCGCCTTCGTCATCGTAAACTTCCACGTGGATCGTATGGGCACCCGCTTCCTGCTGGCCGTGGCGCGCGTGGCGTGCATGTCGGCCGGCGCGTTTGGCGTCGGACGGCGTTTCGCGCACGCTTGCAGCAACGGCGACGATGCCCGTTACGGGGTCGGCGTCGACGAGCAGGCGCTCGATGTAGACGGGCGGCACGATTTCGAACCAAACCGCCTGCCAAATGCCGCTTTGAGCGGTGTACCAGATGTCGCCGCGATCGAATCGCTGCTTGCCGCGCGGCTGACCGCCGAACTCGCTCGGGTCGGCCACGCAGACGTCGATCTGGTTCTCGCCCGCCTCGAGAAGGTCGGTTATGTCGAACGCGAACGGGATGTAGCCGCCCACGTGCGTGCCCGCGAGCCGGCCGTTCACGCGCACGGCGCAGGCGTAATCGACCGCCTGGAAATGCAGGATGCAGCGGTGGTCGGCGCCGAGCTCAGGACACGGAATCGAGCGGCGGTACCACAGAAACTCGTCGGGTTGAAGCTGGCGGTTCACGCGCGAAAGCGGTGCCTCAGGCGAGAACGGAACCACGATCGCTTGCTGGAAAACGCTCGCGTCGGGTATGGGAGCGGCGGCGCACACGGCGGCCAGATCGTCGGTCGGCTCGTGTCCGCCTGCGACGAATGCGCAGGCCCAGCGACCGTTGAGCGTTTCGAACTGTTCGCGCTCGAGCTGCGGATCGGGATGCTCTTCCCAAACGTGCAAAGGGTCGAGCGCTTCGCCTTGCGGCGTGTACATCGTGGCCAGCTGCGCATCGACATGTTCCTTCGGCTTCGCGCCGAGCACTTTCTTCAGGTTCAACATGCTTGCTCCTCCACCTTATCTGGTGGAAAAGATTGTACAATGAGCACATGGTATAATTCGAGAGAAGGG
>JAFUBE010000922.1 GCA_017460365.1 Eggerthellaceae bacterium | reverse complement strand
CTGCCAGACCCAAAGTGGGGTATTTCCCGGAGATGCGCTTCTGCTGAAGCATATCTCCGGGAAATTGCCCCACTTTGGGTCTGGCAGAAAGTGGGGCAGCGGCATGCCGTTGTGCGTTAGCCGGCGTACTCCACTTGGGCGCCTTGGGGGGTGTCCTTGATCGTGATGCCGAGGGAGCCGAGCTGGTCGCGAACGGCATCGGCCACCGCCCAGTTCTTCTCGGCGCGGGCGGAAGCGCGGGCTTCGAGCAAGGCGTCGATTGCAGCAGCGGTGTCGTCGCCGGTGAAGCCTGCAATCTCGGCGGCGATCGCGAGTACCTCGACCGGATACGCCGCCGTCTCGGGTTGCGCGGAAAGGTCGACCCCGAACACGCCCATGAGCTCGACGATCGCGTCGCGAATCGGGCGCACGGCATCGGCATCAGCCGCCGAAAGCGTCTTTCCCGCGACGAGCGCATTGGCCGACCCCACGAAATCGAACACGTCTCCGAGCGCCTTCGAGCTGTTGAAGTCGTCATCCATAGCCGTGATGAAATTCAACCGCAGCTCGCGCACCAGAGCGGCGGCGGCCTCTGCATCGATCGCGTCCGTCTCGCCGTTCGCGTTTTCGAGCGCCCAATCGAGCGTCTTCAGCGCGTTCTTGATGCGCTCGAGCGCCACGCCCGCCTCGTTCACGCGTTCATCGGAGAAGTCGAGCGGCGAGCGGTAATGCGTCTGCAGCATGAGGAAGCGCAGCACGTTCGGATCGACCGTTTCCAGGATGTCGCGCAACAGGAAGAAGTTGTTCAGCGACTTCGACATCTTCTCGCCGTTGATCTGCAGCATGCCTCCGTGCATCCAGTGGTTTGCGAAGGTGACGCCGTCGGCTGCTTCCGACTGGGCGCGCTCGTTTTCGTGGTGAGGGAACACCAGGTCGGCGCCGCCGCCGTGGATGTCGAACGGCAGCCCCAGGTACTTCTTCGACATGCACGAGCACTCGATGTGCCAACCCGGGCGGCCCTGCCCCCAAGGCGATTCCCACGCGGGCTCCCCGGGCTTGGCCGCCTTCCAGAGCGCGAAATCGAGCGGAGCGTTCTTGCGGTCTTCGATGCCTTCCGTGCGCAGGTCGCGGTGGCCCGCTTCCATCTCGTCGACGTTGCGGCCCGAAAGCGAGCCGTAGCCGGGAAACGAGCGCACGCTGAAGTACACGTCGCCGTCTTCGGTCGCGTACGCATGCCCGCCGTCGACGAGCTTCTGCACAAGCGCGATCATGGTGTCGATTTCCTGGGTGGCCTTCGGGCGCACCGTGGGGTCTTTCACGTTCACGGCATGCATGTCGTCGATGAACGCCTTGGTGTATTCCTCGGCAACATCCGCAGCGCTTCTCCCCTCTTCGTTGGCCTTCGCGATGATCTTGTCATCGACGTCGGTGACGTTCTGCACGAACACGACGTCGAAGCCGCGCCATTCGAGGTACCGGCGAATCATGTCGAAGCTGATGAACGTGCGCGCGTTTCCGATATGGATGTAGTTGTATACGGTCGGGCCGCAGACGTACATCTTCACCTTGCCGTGCTCGACCGGTTCGAAATCGACCTTCTTGTGCATCTTGGTATCGTAAATGCGAATCATGTTGTTCCAATCTTCCGGGATGTGACAGAGGGGTCAGGCACCGCTGTCTCATCGAGTAGACGATTCCGCGCTTCGCGCTGGAAGGATTGCGCGATGTGACAGTAGTGCCTGACCCCTCTG